>CAYUJH010000018.1:0-8481 GCA_964444995.1 uncultured Roseobacteraceae bacterium
TAGGTTTTATCTTTACCTTGTACCGTGAGTGAATTGCCAATAAGCCACGGATTTTCTAGTTTGAGCAGTTTATAACTGATACCCATTTGTTTGGCAAACAGCACAAGGTCGGGAATGTTATGTGCAACTTCTATGTATTGCTTGGGTGTGGGGTAATAGAGTTGCTCTTTGCCGAGGGTAAGTTTATACTTTTCGGGCTGCTCGTACATTTCCTTGAAAGCCAATACTTTATAGATATACTGTGCTGTTTCGCGGTTTAGGTAAAGAGCGTAATACGAATTTGCTTCTTGTTGGCTCAAATCGCGCTCAATGCCGCCGACTCCTCGGTTGTAGGAGGCAGCCACGAGGGTCCAGTTTTGCAGACGCTGATGTGCACTTTTTAGGTACCGGCAGGCAGCCTCTGTGGCCTTTAAAGGGTCATAACGCTCATCCACTTCTTCGTTGATTTCCAGCCCTAGCTCCAAGCCGGTAGCATCCATAATTTGCCAAAAACCTGCGGCGCCCATCGGCGAAACGCGGTTGCTTACTTCACTTTCTACGGCAAGCAAGTATTTGAAATCGGAGGGGATTCCTTCTTTTTCCAACATGCGCTCTATTTGCGGAAACCACCGGTTAGCGCGTTTGATAATCAGCTGCATCCCGTAGCGCGACTCGGCGTAGTGGTGCATCGCCTCGTCGAGTTTTTCGCGCACGTCGGGTTCTTTTAGGGGAACTTCTTCGCCGGCGAAATAAATGGCTTCGGGCAGGGTAAGGTGCCACTGCTCGCGGGCTGCCTGATAGGCAATGTGCAGGCGGTCGCGCTCGTCTAATTTCTCCCAAATGTTATAGCCTAACAACGCAGCTATGCCTACGAGTAGCAGCAGGTTTTGGATATTTTTCACGGTGATAGCGGGTTAGTGAATGGCTTCGGTTTGCAAAACACGAGAAAGAAACTAGAAATTCATTTGGCTTCGAGTGGCGGTGCAACAGGCATCCCACACCGCCGGCAATATATGGCATCTTGTTGATGATTGACCGCCTTGCAGTTTCGACATTGCACGCCCTCGGCAATTTTTAGCGTACTCTTGTAGCCTTCTGAGCGCATAAGTTCGCTCGATACGATGCCTGTAGGTACGGCAATAATCGCATAGCCGAGCAGCATTAAGCCGGAAGAAATAAATTGCCCCAACACTGTTTGGGGGACAATGTCGCCATACCCAACGGTGGTGATGGTTACGATGGTCCAATAGACGCTGCGGGGGATGCTCGTAAACCCATGTTCTGGGCCTTCTACCAAGTACATCAACGTACCGACGACCACAACTACACTAAGTACCGTGGTGAGAAAAACAGTGATTTTCGGGCGACTTGCCGAAAGGGCCTCTCGAATAATTTGGAAACTACGCGTATATTGAGGCAACTCTAAAATTTTAAAAATGCGAACCACACGAACAATCCGCAGCACGGCTAACAACTGCGAGTTTACAACAAACAGGCTCAGATACGTGGGCAAAATAGAAAGTAAATCTATTACCCCCAACAGGCTAAATATGTAAGCCTTTGGGCGGCGTGCCGAGACAATGCGTGCTATGTATTCGATGGTAAACAGCACGGTAAACGCCCACTCTAGCAAATACAGTGTTGTGCCATACGTTTCCCGCACCTCGCTTACGGTGTATAGAGCAATGACTACAAAACTGCATAAGATGACTACAAGCAGTAAAATATCGAACCATTTGCCCGCCGGTGTATTGGTATAGAAGATAATTTGATAGACCCGATAGCGCCAACGTTCCCATTTTTCCTTGCTCGATTTCATGTTATTTGTTTTGTTCTTGCTTTTAATAAGCGTGCGATACCCGGTATTTTTATAGCAAAATAGACCTACGAATTATTTTCTTTTTCTATACATCCGAATGCCAATTAGTATGCCAACACCAAGGAGAATAAACGGCCAAATAGCGGTCAAGACTATAAAAAATCGAATTAAATTTTCCCACCCTTCTCTAAAACTTGCTTTGAACTCCGCAACAAAGGCAGTTTGATTCGGCAAACGCTCGTAAAAAGTTACCGTTAAGGTCGATAGGGAAACTTGGTCTTGCAGGTATTTCAAACGCCCTTCTACCGATTCAATTTCAGCCCTTAACTGCCCTATTTCTCTTTCTATTTCGAGTATTTCGCTGACCGTATTAGCCTGTTTGAGCAGGGCGATATAACGCTGTTCTAGCTCTTTTTTTGTTTTTAGGCGTGCCTCAATATCGAGAAACTCTTCGGTAACGTCTTGCACACTAATTTCTTTGCGCTCAAATTTATCAATTCCGTGCGTAGCTTCTTTCAGCACATTATCAAAGTTATCTGCCGCTACTCGAAGTACGATCGTGTTACTTTTTTGCCCCGAAGTCCTAAATTCTTGGTCTGAAGAAACGTAGCCCCCGTATTTTTCAGCGGTTGCCAAGATGTTTTTTCTGGTAACGTGTATATCGTTTGTCTCAAATGCTACGCTTCCCGTTTTAATTAGTTTCCGTTCTACGGCTTCAAGGGCGGTTTGTGCAGTGGCACCTAAGGCAGCCTCCTCGCTTCCCATGGCTCTGCTTGCGCTATCGGGAGTCTGACCACAGCCAAAGATTGCCAATAAACATAGAAGACCAAAATAGGCAGTGTTATATTTCATAATTTTAGTACTGTAGTGCGATACGTTATTTTTCCACTTTTGCATACATATAGCCTTTTTTGTAGGCTGTTTTTTGCGCTAAAACGTAGTGGTTGTTCTTTCTGCTCCTCTGCGAAGGTCAAAAGAATAATAGACTTTTTGCTAGTTTCTTATAAAACTTTTTTGGGGGTAACTATATACTTGTAGCGTTCTCAAGACAAACGCACGTCCTAGCGAGCGCAGCAATCTCCAAGAGGTACGCACGCTGCCAGCTGGGGCGGTGAGCCGCTCTTGGGGATTGCACCTAACATTCCCCTACTTTTCAAGGAGGGGCTAGGGGTGGTTGCTCCCTCGCTCCTCGCAATGACGTGCTACTTTTTTTCTGGTCGCTGCGCAGCACCTCTCCAAGAAAAATCAAGGCAGGTTATTAACATGGGGGGCAGCAATTTATACGCCGGTAGGTAGGCGCACCGTGAAAATGCTCCCTTCATTGGGCACAGATTGCACGGATATATCTCCCTGCAACTTTTCCACGGCTTCTTTGACTACGTATAGCCCTAGTCCTGAGCCACTTACGGCTTGCGAAGCGCGAAAAAACATATCGAATATTTTCGGGCAATGCTCGGGCAGAATGCCTAGCCCGTTGTCGGTAACGCTTAGGAGCAGTGCTTCGGGGGTTTCGCGTAGCTCTACGCACACAGAGGAGGCCGCATGGTACGGGTTATAATACTTCAGCGCGTTGGAAAGCAGGTTTTGCAAGATTATTTTCAGACGCATAGAGTCGGACAAAAACGGCGTTTGCATACCTACGTTGTATGTTACAGAAATGGGCCGCTCGCCGCGCAAATATGCTAATTCGCTAAGTACTTCTTCGATAAGTTTTTCAAAATCAATAGGCTCTTGTGCGACGGTCAGGCGGGCATTGCGCGAGTAGTTTGTGATTTCTTGCACGGTATCGTCGAGTTTTCGGACGCTTTGCTCAATGAGGTGTAGCACGTCGGTCGAGGAGTCGGATTGCTTCAAAATCTCTACTAACCCTAAGATAGACGACAGCGGTGCGCGCAGATTGTGAGAGGCACTATACACAAAGCGGTCGAGTTCTTCGTTGGTTTTTCGCAGCTCTTCGTTATTTTTACGCAGTTGCTGCTCGCGTTCTTGGAGTGCCATTTGCGCTTTTTTGCGCTGCGTAACATTTTTACCCACGCCTTGAATCTCTGTTACTTCGCCTTCTTGGTTGAAAATCCCGACAAATTCCCATTCTGCCCAAATCATCTCTTGGTTGGGCAGGCAGGCGCGGACTACGGTATGAAAGATTTGTCCCGGGTCGAGCAGGCATTTTTGCAGGATTTCTTTCAAATATTTTGCGTCCTCTTCCAGCACATACTGCAGCGACGAACTGCCCGAAAGTTGTGCCCAAGAAAGCCCGAAGGTTTCAAGAAAGGTGCGGTTGGCGTAGGTATAGCGGCCGGTGGTATCGGTGCGCACCAAGAAATTAGTTTGCGAGTCAATGAGCGAATGGAGTTGGTGTTCGCGCTTGCGCAGTTCGCTTTCGTGGCGTTTTTGTTCGGTGGTGTCTTTGGAAATGTCCAGCACGCCTATGATGCGCCCTTGCTCGTCGTAGATGGGCGAAATCTGCCCGCTAATCCAGATAAGTTCGCCCGACGGGCGCACGTACGTCCATTCCCATTGGTCGTAAAGATGTTTGTTATCGGTATAATACGATAGGAAGTGAGGAAGATTAAACGTAGGATTTAGCTTTTCCAGCGCGTACCCCCGCAGGGCTTCTTTTTCTAGCCCAAACAGTGCGCAAGCGGGTTCGTTGAAATAGACCACCGTGCCGTCCACATCGGTTACAAGGATGCTATCGCGCACATGGGCGAGGATTTGGGAGCGGAGTTTGAGCTTGCTTTTTTCGGCGAGTTGTAGCTCCAATTGTTCTACGCGGCGCAGGAGTTGTTCGTGGGTAAGGCTTCGTTTCGACATGGTACGTTCGTAGCTAGTGATAGAATAGTGGCGGTAGGGAGGCTAGTTATTGGGGCGTAGTGGTTGCGTGTTATTTACGCACGCTATTATTTCTTTTTAAAGACCACGCGCAATTTTTTGTCGGCGAGTTGGTAGCTTTCTACATGGTAATAGGCCAAAAATTTGGGCAAATAGACGTGTTTCCGCTTGTTTTTCAGGTCAATGATGAGCTGGTCTTGCTGTTGGAGCACGCGTACATCGTCGGCAACTACGAAGGGCATCGAGACCTCTAGTTCAAACTTACTGCCGCGCTCTTTTATTTGGTAGGGCTTCTCGTTGTAATAGACTTTGGTAGGGTCTTCTTCGCCGTAGAGGTGGGCGGCGATGCTGCGCAGGCGGTCTAGCCCGAAGACCTCTTTGCCCAAGTGCGGTGCTTTGAAAATGGGTAGGGGGGCGAAACTCGTGTCAATCTCGTCGAGGTATTCGGCTTGGTTTTGCACATAGGAGGCAAAAAAGGAGTCGCCGAGCGTATCGGGCAGGATGCGGTTTACCAGTACGGCGTCCACCGCATAGCCGTACATCTGCAAAAAGGCGTAGGCGCGTTTGGCCTCTTCAATCACCATGCGTTCGGGGTTCATCACAAGGCGCATACTGGTAATATCGGGGTTGGCGAAAATCTCTTGAATCTTGGCCAGCTTCCCAAACAGGTTGTCCATTTCTTCGTAGCCTTTGTCCACAGGTACGCCCGTAACTACGCGCAATACGCTGCCTACGCCCTGAATCATGGCTTTTTGGCCGGGGACCGATTTTTTGAGCCACCACTGCGTTACTTGGGGCAGGTTCAAAAAGGTGAGCGTCTCGCCGGTGGGGGCACTGTCCACAATAATTACATCGTAGGCCTTGGAGCGGTAGTGCTGCTCGAGCCAGAGGAACGCGCTACCTTCTTCCATGCCGGGCAGGGCGGAGAGTTCTTCGGCTACAATTTTATTGACCCCCTGCCATTTGAAGACCGTGAGCAATAGCTCGCGCATGTTGCCCCAGTATTTTTTCATGGAGTAGTACACGTCGAGTTCTTGGGCGTAGAGGCGAGGGGCTACGCGGGTGGGTTCGGGTTCGAGCTGTACGTCGAGCGAGTCGGAGAGGCTGTGAGCAGGGTCGGTAGAAATGACGAGGGTCTCGTAGCCTAGTTCGGCGCAGCGCAGGGCAGTTGCCGCTGCGGCAGTAGTCTTGCCTACGCCTCCTTTGCCGGTAAAAAGTAAAATGCGCATCGTATGTTAGGGGGTGAGTGGTTGAAATTTCCCTCAAAAAAGCAGAAGGAATATACCCAAAGATACGAGAAATATTGAGAGTGAAAAGGCGTGCCAATCAACAAGTTCAGCGCAAGTTTTCCGCTTGCCGCGCTTCTTTTTGCGCTATTTTTCTGGGATAATATACAAAATACCATCCTACAAACGCAAACGAAGAAAGAATGATAGCTAGCTTTAAAAAGGTGGGCATATCGGTAAGGCGCGTAACAAAGCCTTCTAAAAAAGCGGCAAACAGAAAAATAGGCACAAGGCCGATGATGATTTTTAGCCCGTCTTTCGCGCCCTGCTTTAGCGACACGAGGCGCGGGTACGTACCGGGGAAGAGTAAACTATTGCCCAAGGCAAGGCCCGCCCCGCCGGCAACTACAATGGCGGAAATTTCGAGTGCGCCGTGTATCCAGATAACGAGCACGGTTTCCCAAAGCAGGTCGTACTCGTAAAAAAAATATTGGAATGCGCCTACCATAATGCCGTTGTACGTAAGGACGAGTATGCTTCCTACGGAAAACAACATTCCGAAGACAAATACACGAAACGATACCAAGATGTTGTTAACCGCAATGTAGGAAAAGGAAGCTATGCCACTCATGCTTTTGTAAATGCCCATAGGGTCGCCTTTTTTGATATTTCGTATCGTCTCGTTTACGTAGGCATCGCCCAAGATGAGGCGCACGAAGGTTTCGTCGTGGGCGGCGGAGAGTGCCCCGATGGCTAACGCCACCACAAAAAACAGCAGCGAGTAGCGCAAAGCAGCCCGTTGCCGAAACACTACGAGCGATATTTCCGACTGCCAGAAGGTGCGCAGGCGGCTAGTAGCTTCTTTTTTATTCTGGTAAATGGAGCGATGCACGCGCAAGGCGACGTGGTTCAGGTACGCCGTCGTACGGCTGTTGGGGTAGTAGGTGCGTGCGTAGGCGAGGTCGTCGGTCAGGTAGATAAACAGCTCGGAGAGCTGGTCTGGCGTTTGGTCGGGGTCGTCGAGCACGGTTTCAAAGTGCTTCCAACGCGCCTGATTGCGCTTTACGAAGGCAGCTTCTCTCATTGGCGCATCAGGCTTCCTCTGCGTTCGACATTTCTTCCTTAGTCATGTTGGTAGAAAGGATAAAAAACGAGTGGTCGGCATCAATTTCTACCATTTCTACATGCAGCGGGTTTTCCGATTTGAGTGCGATTTGCACCAGCCCGATATTGCCCGAAGGATGCCCTTCTACGGCACCCTGTGTACGCCATTTGCGCTTTAGCTCGCGCAGGCCGTCGCGGTCGAGTTGGTTAATCGTTTCGCAGCGGTCAATGAGGGGTACAATCTTATCGTTTTCAATTACATTGCCCGAGATAAGGGTCAGTGTATCTTCGTGCTCGTAAATAGCGAAGGTGCCCACGCCACGCTGTTCTTGCGTGTGTCGGTCGGCGAGCATATTTTTTTCGCAGGAATAATACGCTACATTTTGCGCCATTTCTATAAAAGCGGCAAAAAGGCGGCGGCCTACTTTGGGGTCGGCACTGAAGGTGTCCTGTAAATAGCGGCTTATGTTAGCGAGGATGTTGGCATCAAACGGCCCTTTGTAGTACAGGATTACTTGTTGGTTATCCATCTGTACGTGGTAGTCGAGTAAGTTAAAAAGCATAATTTTTTATGGCCGAGGTTAAAAACGTTTTTCCAATATTACTATTTTTTTTTCAAGTTCGGAAGCACTACGCGCACTACCGTACCTTTATTTGTTTTGCTGCGCAGGGTAAGTTCGCCACCGAGCTTTGCAACCATTTCTTTGGTGATGTAAAGACCTAGCCCATTGCCAGTATATTTTTCGGTCGCTCTGAAAAATATATCAAACACCTTGTCCAGATACTGCGGTTCGATGCCAATGCCGTTATCTTCTATTCGGATGACAGCCTGTTTGGGGGTAAGTTCCACACGTACGCGAATCATCGGATTTTCTGCATCGTCGCGCTGAAAGCGAATAGCGTTCGAGATGAGGTTGTGCAAAATGACTTTCACGCGGATAAAGTCTGAATGGAAAGCACTTGCCCCGCGCACAGCGACACTCTTTTCAATCTGCGCCACGTGCGAAAGGTAGCCAAACTGCTGAAAACTTTCCATAATCAGTGGTTCGAGGAGGATACATTCGGGCACTAGCTCTGTGCGAGCATTTTTGAGCAAGTCGGTAATATTGTGCAAAAAAAACTCCTGCCGCGCTACGATGTCGCTCATCATTTCGAGGTAGGTGCCGTGGTGGGCAAAGTCTTTTTCTTTTCGCAGTAGGTTAATAAGGCCAGAGAGCGTGCTGAGTGGGGCTTTCAAATCGTGCGAGGTGCTGTAGGCGAATAGCTCGACCATGCGGTTGAGTTGCTGAATTTCATCTACGAGTTTGCGCTCGCGCTCGCTGCTATCTAGGAAGTTGTGTTTGAGGGACATGAGAGTTATTTACTTGCGTAGGGATAAATTACAAAGATATATAGAGAAATATCTTGCCAACGCCTATAAACGCCTTTAAATCAGTAGTTTATGTGTAAATATGCGGTGTGTAAAATGACTATTATTCGTTGAAAACGTGAAATATCACGTATATTTTGAAAAATAAAAAG
>CAYUJH010000018.1:8491-10238 GCA_964444995.1 uncultured Roseobacteraceae bacterium
CAGGAGTAGGCTTTGTGTGTGCATTATTCGGAGGGCGCATCGTTGCGCAACTTGGCCTTGAGTTTTTCGAGGTCGTCGTCGCTGCGCGGGGGAGCTTCGGTGTTGCCCGGAGGAGTTTGGGGGGCTTCTTTTTTGGGTTCTTCGCCACTGCCTTTGCTTTGTTCCGACAGGCGAGCCTTCAACCTTTTGAGCGACTCGGACGGCTCGATACTTGCCGACGCGCCGCCGATACCGCCGCCCAATGCGCGGTTAATTTCATCGTCCACACTCGTATTTTGGTTATTGATGTCTTGGTACGACTCGGCGAGGGCTTCCTGTTCGAGTACCTTTTCTTTCATCCGTTCGAGGCGGGCGAGCGTATCGTTGGAGTCCACATTGGCCAGTTGCTTGTTGAGATTCACGGTCGCTTGGCTCACCTTCGAGCGCGCCTTGAGCGATTTGAGTTCGTTTTCCCACGCCGACACCTTGCTTTTGAGTTGGTGCACGTTGCCTTCCATTTTAGAGACCATTTGGTCGTACTGCGCTACATTTTTTCTGGCATCGGCAATGCGGCCTTCAATTTGCTCTTTTTTATCGAGCGCTTGGGAGGCTAGGCGGTCGGCTTCGGCTTCGCTCAGTTCGCCACTTTGGGCTTTTTGCAGCAGCAGCACGGCTTTGTGCTCGTAGTCGGCAGCGGCGCGCAGGTTTTCTTCGAGTTGCTTTTTCTCGCGTATTGCCATCGCTTTCACCTCGGCGAGTCCTTGCAAACTCTTATTAAGGTCTGTTTTCAAATCGCGTATGCCCTGCTCGGTCATTTTTACAGGGTCTTCCATTTTGTCTAACATGGTATTAGCTTCTGCTTTGCCAATGTTGAAGAGACGTTTAAACCACTCAAACATAGTGTATAATTTGTGTTCTTGTTATGATATAAATACAGTGTGTGGGGGAGGAGTATTTTCAAAACGGGACATCGCCTCACCCCTAAATTTGCTTTATTTTGGCTTATTTTCCAAATTTTCGTTCAAAATAGACATACGCTTCGTTGAGCTGTCGCGAAATTTCGAGCGCGGTTTGGTGCTTTTCCTCATCGTTTCGGAACATATCAGGGTGGTACATCTTCATTAGCCTGCGGTACGATTTTTTAATCTCCTCGAACGAGGCAGTAGGCGAAACCTCCAAAATCTGATAGTATTTCATCTCTTGGTTGCTCTTCGCGCTGCCGTTTCCGTGCGGTGGCTGATAGCTTGCCTGCTCTTTGCGGATGCGCTCGTATTCTTTGTCGTACTGTTGCCAGGCCTCGTAGTCGAAGTCGGTGTCGCGCTCGCGGATGCGGTCTATTTGCTCGTTAATCGAAGCGCGGATAATATCTTTTAATCGGTTGAGAATCATGCAAAACGTATAGCAAGTGAAACGATTTTTTTATTTAAAACGCCTTGTTAAACCACGCAATACGCCATAGCTAGTGCGCGAAGCGTTGGGGTAAATATAACAAGATTTATCTGATTTGAACGTGGGCGGTCTCCGAATGCTAGAATATTATCAGGATTTCCATGCCCTATCTTTACCTCTGTTGTGCATTGTACGTACTTCTTCCAAAAAAGGGTCTTTCTTTTACAGGAACGGCGAATAGGCACTTTTCCACATCGTTTGCTACCTTCGCACTTAGGTCGTGGGCTTTATCTTTTTACCTTTCTCGTTATTCTACTTTCTTTGTATGCAGTATCCTTCTAAACATATCGCACGCGCGGTGGAAGAGTTCGCCAAACTC
>CAYUJH010000018.1:10248-13498 GCA_964444995.1 uncultured Roseobacteraceae bacterium
CGTTGGCAAAAAAACGGCTTTGCGGCTCGTATTACACTTTATGAAAGAACCTACTGCCTTTGCCGATGGTTTCGCCGATGCTTTGCAGCAGTTGGCGCACAACGTCCGGACGTGCCCTACGTGCCACCTCGTCTCCGATTTTGAGGGGTGCAACTGCGCGCCCGAGCAGCGCGACCGCGGGTTGGTATGTGTGGTAGAAGACCTGCGCGACGTGCTCGCCATTCAGGCAACGAACCAATACAACGGGCTGTTTCACGTACTAGGCGGGGTAATTTCTCCGATTGACGGCGTTACGCCCGAAAAACTTCACATCGAGTCGCTCGTGCGACGCATTTCGGCGGAAGGCTCGGAAATTCGAGAGGTACTTTTGGCGTTACCTTCTACGATGGAAGGCGAAACAACCGTGTTTTACATCGCCCGAAAACTTAAACCGTATGGTCTGAAAATCAGCACGATTGCGCGGGGCATACCCATCGGCAGCGAACTTGAATACGCCGACGAGGTTACGCTTGGCCGAAGCATCGCCGAGCGGATACCCTATGCGGTCGCACCCTAAAAAATGACCCATTTATTTGGATAACTTTTAACATGAACCAAACAAGAAGAATAGTCGTTCAAATTATCTTTTTTGCCGCCTTTGTCGTGGTGAATGTGCAGCTGTTTTCCGTACAAGTTCTCGACGATACCTACCAGAAAAAGGCAGAAAACAACATCTTGCAGCGTATAACTACCTATCCGCATCGGGGCATCGTCTATGACCGCCACGGGGAAATGCTCGTGGCCAACATTCCCGTGTATAACCTGCAAGTCATTCCGCGCAAAGTAACCAAGGACTTCGATAAGGAGGGCTTTTGCCAACTGGTGAACCTTTCGCACGACGATTTTGAGCAGCGTATGCAGACGGCCAAGCAGTATTCGCGGGCCAAAAACTCGGACTTTATCAAGCAAATTTCGCAGGCAGATTTTGCCAAAATGCAAGACCTGCTCGTGCATTATCCGGGTTTTTACGAAGAGGTGCGCACCGTGCGCTATTATCCGCAGCGCAATATGGCCAACGCCTTTGGCTATTTGGGCGAGATTAGCAAGACACAACTCGAACGCGATACGACCAATTACTACCAACGCGGCGACTACATAGGCATCAGCGGCTTGGAGGCGTACTACGAGCCTATTTTGCGCGGAAAGCGCGGTGTGCGCTACGTGATGGTCAATGTGAGCAGGGTAGTGAAAGGCTCGTTTCAGAATGGGGAGTTCGATACGCTCGCTATCCCCGGCGAAGACCTTGTGTGCACCGTGGACTCCGATTTGCAGAACTACGCCGAGCAACTCATGGCGGGGAAAGTGGGCAGTGTGGTGGCTATCGAGCCGACTACGGGAGAAATTCTTTCGATGGTCTCCGCGCCTTCGTACGACCCTAATAGCCTAACGGGCAGAGATTTAGGCTACAATTTCACCGCACTGGGCAGCGACTCGACCAAGCCGTTGTTCAATCGCCCGATTATGGCGATGTATCCGCCGGGTTCTATCTTCAAGACTTTCCAGTCGTTGGTGGCCCTGCAAGAAGGTGTGATTAAGCCGGGGGAAACGATTGCCTGTTTCGGCGGGCCAATGGGCGACCACGCCGCTTCGGGCTATTACGATGTTCCCCGCGCCATTCGCCATTCTTCTAACACGTTCTTTTATCACCTATTCCGCCGCATTATCAACCAAGAAAAAAGCCCGAATACCTACACCGACTCCAAAATGGGGATGGAAATTTGGAAAAAATACGCCCAGCAATTTGGCTTAGGTGCACCGCTCGGCGTGGATTTGCCCAACGAAAAGGCAGGTATGTTGCCCTCTATTTCGTATTACGACCGCATTTACGGAGAAAACCGCTGGAAATTTTCTAACATCTACTCGTTGAGTATCGGGCAGGGCGAATTGCTCGTTACGCCCTTGCAAATGGCCAACTTGGCGGCTATCATGGCCAACCGAGGGTATTATTACATTCCGCACCTCGTCAAAAGTATTGGTATTGATGGCGAACCGCTCCCCAAATTCCGCCAAAAAATACAGGTGGGCGTAGATTCTGCCTATTTTGTGCCGGTGATAGACGGCATGTCGCAGGCGGTCTATGGTACGGCGCAGCGGGCGGTTATCCCCGGCATAGAGGTATGCGGCAAAACGGGTACGGCAGAAAATCCGCACGGCCCAGACCACTCGGTGTTCATGGCATTTGCCCCCCGCGAAAACCCGAAAATTGCTATCGCCGTGTATGTGGAAAATGCCGGCTGGGGCGGACGTGCCGCGGCCTCTACGGCCAGCTTGCTCATCGAAAAGTACCTCAACGGCGAGGTAAATCGAAAAAGCCTCGAAGAATATGTTTTGAAAGGCGATTTCTTGTACTAGCACGCTCACAAACATACCTCTGCCAAAGGGGTTATCTGTAGAATACCTATTTCTTACTACATCAATCCGTTTTGATATGCCCATAGATGCTGCTTCTCCGCTTTCGTGGAATTTTGATACTACGTACGCCCAACTTCCCGACGTGTTTTATCGGCACATCGCCCCCACGCCGGTAGCTCGTCCGCAACTGCATTTGTTTAACAAAGAGCTTGCCCTACAACTGGGGCTTATTTATTCCGACGACTACCCAAGCGACTACCTTGCCGAGGTTCTTAGCGGCAACCGCGTTCCGGAAGGGGCTATGCCGCTCGCGCAGGCCTATGCAGGGCATCAGTTTGGGCAGTTGAACATGCTCGGCGATGGGCGTGCTATTTTGTTGGGCGAATTGATAGACCCCAGAGGTGCGCGCTACGACATGCAGCTCAAAGGGGCAGGACGCACGCCTTTTTCCAGAGGAGGCGACGGCAGGGCAACCTTCAAGTCCATGCTGCGCGAGTTTCTTATCAGCGAGGCCATGTTCCACCTCGGTATCCCGACTACGCGCAGCTTGGCGGTGGTCGGCACGGGCGAAACCGTACGCCGCGAAACGCCGCAGCAAGGCGCGATTCTCACCCGCATTGCTGCCAGTCATTTGCGCGTAGGCACGTTTGAGTACGCGCGTGGCTTCCCCGACGATACCTACCTGAAGCAACTCGTACAATATACTCTCCGGCGGCATTATCCCGAACATGCCGAAAGCGAGAACCCTGTGCTTGCACTCTTTCGTTGTGTGATGAACGCTCAAATTTCCCTCGTGGTCGAGTGGATGCGCGTCGGGTTTATCCACGGAGTAATGAATACCGACAACACTTCTATTTCG
>CAYUJH010000018.1:13508-13974 GCA_964444995.1 uncultured Roseobacteraceae bacterium
CCGACAACATGAGCATCGCCGGCGAAACGATTGACTACGGCCCCTGCGCGTTTATGAATGCGTGCTCGTTCAAAACGGTCTTTAGCTCGATAGATACCGAAGGACGCTATTCCTTTGGCAATCAGCTACCTATTGTGCAGTGGAACTTGGCGCGTTTTGCCGATACGCTTATCACGTTAATACACCCCGAAGTCAAAGAGGCAGTGGCTATCGTAAGGGAGGAACTTGATACGTTTAACGAAATAGCACGAAAGGCGTGGCACAGGGCGATGCTTAACAAGCTCGGTGTCGTTGGCGACGCTCCCGGGATTGCAGCCAACTTGGTAGAAGGTTTCGCCTTGCCGTTGGAAAAGCGCGAGGCCGACTACACCAACTCGTTCCTGACCCTACAAAACTACGTGCAGCACCTCATGCAAGTGCCCGATCGCATGGACTGGCTCAATGTTTCTCCCTTCGATAACGAAGC
>CAYUJH010000019.1:0-1325 GCA_964444995.1 uncultured Roseobacteraceae bacterium
GCAGCGACCCAAGCATCGCCACTGTAGATGCAAACGGCGAAGTAACCGCAGTCGCTGCCGGTACCGCGACTATCACCGTAACTACCACCAACGGAGGGCACACTGCCACCGCTGCGGTAACGGTAACTGTACCTGCTACCTCCGTTTCCCTCGGCGAAACCACCGTCGGCCTCAACGTGGGCGGCACGCAAACCCTCGTGGCGACCGTCGCCCCTGCAAATGCTACCAACCAAAACGTAACGTGGAGCAGCAGCGACCCAAGCATCGCCACGGTAGATGCCAACGGCGAAGTAACCGCAGTCGCTGCCGGTACCGCGACCATCACCGTAACCACCACCGACGGAGGGCACACTGCCACCGCTGCGGTAACGGTAACAGAAACCGTTCCCCCTACTACGGCTAGCGCGCCCAGTGCACCTGCCAGCAACCCTACGCCCGACCCACTTGCCGTAACTGGCGTTGTACTCAACGAAGGTCCCGCCTCACTGCCCGCTGGAGAAACGCATCAGTTTACTGCCAGCGTTGTGCCGGCAAATGCTATCAATCAAAACGTAGTTTGGATGAGCAGCAACCCCGCCATTGCCACCGTAGATGCCAACGGCGTAGTTACCACGATTGCACCCGGCGAAGTTACTATCATCGCCATTTCGCAGGAGGGTGCATTTTCCGCAACAGCAACGCTTACCGTTACGGAAGCCATACTACCCGTAGTAGGCCTGTGGTTGGAAGAAGCGCCAAGCAACCTTCCCGTAGGCGATGCGCACACACTTGTAGTCGTCATCATCCCTGCCAATGCTACCAATCAGCAGGTAGTGTGGGTCAGCAGCGACCCAAGCATCGCCACCATAGATGCCAATGGTGTAATTACAGCGGTTGCCCCCGGCGTGGTTACCTTTACCGTGCGCTCGGAAGAGGGTAATTTTGTGGCAAACGTTACCCTTACGGTCGTAGCCCCCGTCATCCCAGTAACGGCGCTCTCTTTGAACGAGCCTGCTGCGCCACTTTCGGTAAGCGACACCCACCCATTCGTGGTTACTGTGGCTCCTGCCAATGCAACCAATCAGCAGATAACATGGACAACTAGCGACCCAAGCGTCGCGACGGTAGATGCCAACGGTGTAGTTACCGCCGTAGGGGCAGGCACGGTTACCATTACCGCCACCACAGCCGACGGAAGCGTTACCAGCAGCGCACTCGTAACTGTGGTGCAGCCAGTCATTTCGCTAGAAGTGGCAGAGCTGCCCACGCAGCAATATACCCCCGGCGACTCGGTAGCGCTAGTAGTTACCGTATCGCCCGACAATGCGACGGAACAGGCACTCACC
>CAYUJH010000019.1:1335-13879 GCA_964444995.1 uncultured Roseobacteraceae bacterium
CCTTTACAAGTAGCAACCCCGCCGTTGCTACCGTATCGAGCGAAGGTGTAATTACCTTCCACGGTGCGGGCGAAGTAACCATCACCGTAGCCTCTGCCAACGGTGAAGTTGTTGAGCAACGCACTTTCACAGTCGCGGTGCCGCACATAGCCGTTACGGGCATCCGCGCCGACAGCAGCGCCGTGTCGTTGTTTGAAGGGGAAACCCAACAATTAATGGCTCATGTCTTACCAGAAAATGCGAACAACCCAACCATCCTCTGGGCTTCGAGCGACCCGAACATTTCGTTCGTGAACGCCAACGGCTTACTAACGGCTGTGCGCCTAGGGGAGGTCGTCATCACGGCGACCACGCAAGAAGGTGCGTTTGTCGCTTCGCGTACCGTGCGCGTGTTGCAAAAACCTGAAAGTGTGCGCATTACTGCCACCACTACGCGCCTTGCCGTCGGCGAAGAGACTGCGTTAACGTTTAACGTCTTCCCAGAAACGGCGACATGGCAAACGGCGACGTGGTTCTCTTCCAACGAAGCGATACTCACCGTATCGGCACAAGGCATCGTTACCGCCCTACGCGCCGGCACGGCGGAAATCACCGTTTCGATAGATGGCGGGAACGTAACCGACCGAATCGCGCTCGATGCCTTCGTTCCGGTTACAGGCATTCGCCTTGCCGATGCGCAACCGACGATGACACAAGGAGAACAGCAAACCCTACGTGCAGAGGTACTACCCTCCAACGCGACGCACACCGCTGTTGTATGGCAGAGCAGCAACGCAGAAATTCTGACTGTCAACGCAGACGGCACAGTTACCGCCGTTGCTACTGGCATCGCAACAATTACCGTGCGCACCGAAGATGGCAAGGTGGAAGCCTCCGTTACGCTTGCGGTCGTTGTGCCGGTAGCGTCGGTGAGCGTATTGGCAGAATCCCTGCGCCTACCGGTAGGAGCGCGTGAGACGCTTGCGGCTGTGGTGCTGCCCGAAAATGCCACGAACCAGAACGTAACGTGGTCGAGCGATGCGGAAAGTATTGCAACGGTAGATGCCAAGGGTGTGGTAACTGCACACGCGCCGGGCAGCGCAACGCTTACGGTACGCACCGAAGACGGCAGCCAAGAGGCAACGGTACGCCTAGAAGTATGGCAACCTGTTACATCGGTACTTTTACTAAATGTACCCGCAGAAATCAACGTGGGCGAGCAGGTGCAGCTTGCTGCGCAGGTACTGCCAGCCAATGCCACGCAACAAGACGTAACATGGAACGCACAACCAGCCTCTGTGGGCACGGTGGACGAAAACGGGCTATTCACCGCCGTATCGGCAGGGAGCGTTACCATCACCGTTGCAACCACCGAAGGCGCGTTCACCGCCTCTGCACGCAGCGAGGTCATTGTACCTGCAACAGGACTTGCTATCCTGCCCGAACGAATAGATGCCGTAGAAGGACGCAGCGTACAGCTAGAAGCCCTTGTTATCCCAGAAAACGCCACCCACCAACAGGTAGTCTGGGAAAGCAGCAACCCAAGCATCGCGACGGTGGATGCCAACGGTTTTGTTACCTTTGTAGCCGTAGGCGAAGTAACTATCACAGCGCGACTGGTAGGCACAACCTTGTCGGCGAGCCGTACGCTCACGGTGCGCGCCCCCGAACCTTCGATGGTGTATCCGAACCCCGTAACCGACGTGCTGTACTACCGCAACGAGCAATTCGCCGGCACGGTAACGTGGGCCTTGGTGAGCACCAACGGAAAGACGGTACAAGGCAGCACGCTACACATGACGCTGGGAGAAACGCTGGTACTCAATGTTGCCTCGCTTACCTCCGGTACGTATCTGCTCCGCTTCGCACAGGGCGAGGTGGTGGAAACACACAAACTGACGAAATATTAAATGAACGCTCCTTTTTACCACACGCCCCAAATGCGCACACGCGCTTGGGGCGTGTTTTTATCGGTTTGCCTGCTTGCTGGTTCGGTCGGTATTGCCTTCGGGCAGCCGGCCGACACCCTGCGGGTGCTTTTTATAGGAAATAGCTACACCTATGGGCAAAACATGCCGCATGTGGTTTCGCAACTTTCTGCTACGACGGCTACGTTTCTCGAAACGCGAAAAAGCACCGCGCCCGGCGCTACCCTTTCGCAGCATTGGCACGAAGAGCGGGGGCTGAGGTCGAAGCAATGGATTGAAAGCCGCGCATTTGACGTGGTCGTGTTGCAAGACCACAGCCGCGCTGGTGTAGAGCGACCCGACTCGCTGCAAAAGTACGTGGGGCTGTTCGCCGATTTTGCCCGCGCCCACGGCAGCAAGGTTTTCCTCTACCAAACGTGGGAACGCGGCGACGTGCAAGACGAGTTTCCGTTGATTCAACAGGCGTACAAAAACGCGGCGGAACGCGCACAAGCGCGGCGCGTACCCGTAGGCGATGTGTGGCAACTCGCCAAAAAGCAGTTCCCCAACGCCCAGCTTTTTACCGACGACAAGCACCACCCCGCCCCCTCTGGCGCACTACTGACCGCACTCACCTTTACCTATTTCCTGACCAACGAACTGCCGACGCTGCCCCAACCAAATTTTACCACCACCGACACCCGAGGCGAAACCGTGTATCTGCTCTATGCCAACGAAAAACAGTTCGCCGAGTTTCAAACCCTCTTGCAAGACTATGTATCTCAAATACGTGAATAAACGCCTGTTTTTTAGCTGCGCGATGGGCTGCTGGTTTGCTCTGCTTGTTGGCTGTGCGCCCCCCACGCCGGAAATAACCCCAAAAACGCCCAATATCATTTTGATTATGGCAGACGACTTGGGGTTCGACGATTTGGGCATCCGCAACAAAGACCTGCACACGCCCCACCTCGACGCGCTATATCGGCAGAGCGTCAGCTTTGAGCAGTTTTATGTAAACCCTGTGTGCGCACCCTCACGCGCCAGTTTCCTCACCGGTCGCGACTTTATCCGCACGGGCGTATCGCACGTACACGGCGGCAAGGATTTTATTCATCTGGGAGAGACCTTGTTGCCGGAGGCACTAAAAGAAAACGGCTACGCGACCGGGATGTGGGGAAAATGGCATTCGGGGCACAGTACCGGCTATTTCCCCTGGGAGCGCGGCTTCGACGAGGCGTACATGGCCGACCTCTACAAGCACCGCGAAAGTAGCGGCCTATGGAACGGCCAAGCGGTGCAACACGAAAAATGGGCCGATGAGGTACTTGTGGACTACGCGCTCGATTTCATAGCACGCCACAAAGAACGCCCCTTCTTCGCTTTTTTGCCTTCGCTTTCTCCGCATAGCCCCGTGCGCGCACCCGAGCGGCTTATCGAACAGTATCAGCAGCGCGGATTTAGCAAAAACCTCGCGGCACTCTACGCCATGATTACCTTCATGGACGAGCAAATCGGTCGGCTGCTTGCCTATTTGGAGGCCGAGGGGCTTGCCGAAAACACCGTAGTCATCTTCCTGAGCGACAACGGCCCGCAAATTAGTTCGGGCTTTCTCACGCCCGAAGAACGGCAACAGCGCTATGTGAGCGGCCTAAAAGGGCACAAGGGAAATATTTGGGAAAACGGGGTGAAGTCGCCACTGTTTGTGCGTTGGCCCGCGCAGCTACGCGCCGGTGAACGGGCGCAATTAGCCGACATAACCGACGTGTACCCTACCTTAGTTGCGTTGGCGGGCGGGCAGTATCCGAGCGCGCAAAAGCCACTCGACGGGCAAAGCCTGCTGCCAGTACTGCGCCAAGAACCGAGCACACAAGAAAAATACCACTTCAACTGGGCGCATTTCGGCTGGGCACCCTCCGATGCGAAACCCTACCACCTCGACGGCGCACCGGGCGAATACGCGCCTTTTCAGCAAGATACCTTGCAAGGGGAGGTGCAAATCATGTCCATCCGAAACCAACGGTACAAGTTGTTATTAAACGCACAGAAAACCGATGAGATGCCGACCGCCCCTGCGAAGTGGGCACTGTTTGATATACTTACTGACCCGGGCGAAACCACCAACCTCTTCGCCGAACAACCCGAAGTAGCCAATGCGCTACAAGCCACGCTCATGGCGCGTTTTGAGGACGCACGGACAGACGCACACGCCTTTCAAATGCCAGTTTTCGTGCTCGACCGTGCTACGCCACCTTCGCGGGTATGGGCAAAAGCACCGGTAGAACAAACCGAAGGACTGTACAACAGTGCGTTGGAACTTACACACTGGACGGCAGAGAGCCGCGCCAGCTACGCGTTATTTGTTCGGCAGAAGGGGTACTACCTTCCCTTTGTGCAGTTAACATCTGCAAGCTGCGCCGCGCCGTGGGTGCGTTTGCACACCAAGCAGCAGGTATATACCTTCGCCGCCGAAGCTGGGACACAACCCATGCCAGTGTACTTCGATAGCGGCTACCAACAGCTTGATATACAGTTGTATAACCCCGAAACTGCCACATGCGATACACTCGCTGCGGCGGTCAAATTTCTTTCGTTTACGTATCAAGACGAATAAAAGCGAGCATACTGTGAAAACAAAAAGAAACAACGCGCGCCCGCACGTAGTTTTCCGTATCGTCGTTCCACGCACTGTGCAAGCCCAAAGCATTTGCTGTACGCATGTTTGAAACCTATTTCCATACATATCAGGAACTTGCCGTACCTTTGCGCCGCCAGACGAGCCTTGTCTTTACACTGAAAGCAAAGCCGCTGCGTTGTATGAAATAATTAACCCCTTGTTGTTCGCAACGAGCTAATTTTATGGAGTAACATGCCAAAAATAGGAAATATAGATTTGGGCGACTTTCCGCTACTGCTCGCACCTATGGAAGATGTCAGCGACCCTCCGTTTCGGGCGGTGTGCAAAGAAAACGGCGCCGACCTGATGTTTACCGAATTTATCTCGGCCGAAGGGCTTATCCGCGATGCGTACAAAAGCGTACAAAAACTCGATATTTACGATTACGAGCGACCAATTGGCATTCAAATTTTTGGGGAAAACATAGACTCGATGCGCGAAGCCGCCGCGATTGTGCAAGATGCCAACCCCGAAATTTTAGATATTAATTATGGTTGCCCGGTAAAAAAAGTGGCGTGTAAGGGCGCGGGCGCAGGTATCCTGCTCGACATCCCCAAAATGCAACAAATGACGGCGGAAATTGTGAAAATTTCGCGCCTGCCCGTTACCGTAAAAACGCGTTTAGGCTGGGACGATAGCACCATACGTATCCGCGAAGTAGCAAAGCGCTTGCAAGATGTGGGTGTACAAGCACTTTCCATCCACGGACGCACCCGCCAACAGATGTACAAAGGCGTGGCCAACTGGGAGTTTATCGCCGAAGTGAAAAACGACCCGGAAATTCATATCCCAATTTTTGGCAATGGCGATGTAGATAGCCCAGAGGTAGCACTGCACAATCGCAAGACCTATGGGGTGGACGGTATCATGATTGGACGCGCTGCGATTGGCTACCCCTGGATTTTCAAGGAGATTAAGCATTTCATGGCTACCGGCGAGCACCTGCCCCCGCCCACCCTCGAAGAACGCCTCGACGTATGCCGCCGGCACCTCGATTTTTCGGTGCAATGGAAAGGCGACCGCAAAGGAATTTTCGAAATGCGCCGCCACTATACCGCGTATTTTAAAGGAATCGACGGATTTAAACCTTACCGCGCCCGCTTGGTAGAAGCCAACGAGCTTTCGGAGGTACATGCCGTCTTCGAGGAAATTCGCGCACAGTTTGTCGCGCAGACACTCACCGAGCAGGCAAGCGTGCACGCCTAATTTTGCATCGTCCGCCTCGCACTTGCTACTTTGCGGGGTATGTAGTACCTTCATGCCTTTACAGATACGATTGTTTCACTGTTGAATCTTCGCGGCATGATATTTCGCTTCTTTTTTATCGCGTTTTTAGTGTGTGAGAGCTTTGCAACCTCGGTGCGTGCGCAACCTGCTTTGGTGCCTTACCGGCAAGGAACGTTCTGGGGTTATAGCAACCTACAGGCGCAACTGGTAGTCCCGGCACAGTACGAATACACCGATTTTTTTCAGGAAGGTCGGGCCTTGGTGGGTAAAAACCGCCGATATGGGTATTTGAACGATCAAGGGCAGCAGGTCATAGGCTTGCAGTACCAATCCGCGAATCCGTTTCAGGGGGGAGCGGCCGTAGTCGCAAAAGAAGAACTATACGGCGCCATAGACGCTCAGGGCAAGACCCTCGTGCCCTTTAGCTATCAACAAATCATTTCCTTATCCTCGTTACTAAAAATAAAAACATCGGCAGGTTGGGGGCTATTTTCGCTTGCCAAAAAACGCGAAGTAGTTGCCCCTCAGTACGATGACCTTGGGCTACTTGCCAATCAATCCTCCCTGTTTTGGTTTAAAGAAAAAGATAAAATAGGGCTAGGCAACTGGGAACAAAACCAAGTGCTGCATCCTGCCAACTTCGATGAGTTGTATCCTTTTTCGGGCGACTTTGCCGTAGTGCGGCAGGGCGCATTCTTTGGGGTGTTGCACCGTACCGGTCAGTTGTTGCTTCCCTGCGAATTTTCGCACATTCCTAGTGGTTTTGCTTTTGACCAGCCGCTGCAAAAAGACGGAAAGTGGCTCTATTTTACTCCGAAAGGCACTCCCCTCGAAGCCTTGTACGATACCGCCCAACCTTTTTACAATGGAGTAGCCGCAGTAAGTCGCGGCGGACGCTATGGTTTTATCAACCTGCAAGGCAATCAGGTTATTCCGCTTATGTACGAGATAGTTGGTAAGGCAGGCGACGGACCAATTGCTGTTAAAAAAGACGGAAAATGGGGGTTTATCAACCTAAAAAATGAGGTAGTTATTCCTTTTGAGTATGAAGATTTTGACGATGCCGTACACACCATGTTTTTTACCGCCGAAGGGCTGTGTTTGGCGCGTAAAAATGGAAAGTTTGGGTTTATTGGCCCACAAGGCAAGGCTGCCGTGCCCTTCACCTTCGAGGCTGCCGAACCCTTTTTCGATGCGCTCGCGCTCGTGCAACGCAACGGGCGCTACGGTTTTGTGAACAAGGCCGGGAAAGAGGTCGTCGCGCTGGCCTATTCCGACGTGCACCACTTGGGCGTGCATCAGTATTTCGACAACGGTTTAGCCCTACTTTCCAAAAATGGAAAATGGGGTTTTGTCAACATGAAAGGAGAAGAAATTACCCCCTTCATCTACGATGCCCCCATCGTGCCCGACGGGTTCTACGAAGAAGAGGAAGAAATGAGCTATCTGTTTTTCGAGGGCCGTTGCCGCGTGCAAGCCAATGGCAAAATAGGGTTTATCGACCTTCGGGGTAAAGAAATCACCCCTTTGCAGTACGAAGATGCTAAGGATTTTGCTGGCGGACTAGCAGCCGTGCGCCTGGTAGGCAAATGGGGATTTATCAACCGAAATGGTGAAACCGTAACGCCGCATCGCTACACGGCCGTACGAATTGTACCCACCGAGGCTTCCGATGCCGTATTTCGGTTGGTGCAGTCGCAAGAGCGTTGGGGACTCATCGGCGCAAATGGCAGCGAAGTAGCTCCCTGCCGCTTCGATACGCCCGTGGACTGGCAATATGCGTTCAAAAACGGTTTAATGTGGGTCAATTTTGAAGGACAGGAAGGCTATGTAAATAGCTTAGGAAAAGCATTTTTTGAATAAAAAGACCGCTACTTTTATACCTTACTGTTCGGTAAGTTCTTCATTGATTTTACGAATGATTGCATCTAGTTCTTCAATGTTGTCGGACAGGGCTTTTAGGGCTGTTTTTTTCTCTTCTTCGTTCTCAAACCCGTCGTTACGCTCAAAAAGGTGCTTTAAGCCCAGTAGCCGCGCTACCGGGCCGCGTACATTGTGGGCATTCATTGTGGCATAGCGTTCGAGCCGTTCTCCGCGCTCCTTCAGGGCTTTCGTTCGCTTCTCCACAAGAACCTCTAGGTTTTCGTTGAGCAATAAGATTTCTCGCTGCTGCATGGAAAGTGTTTCATTTTTCAGACGAAGCAGGTGATGTGCACGCCATTGCAACGCCCCTGCAATCAGCAACAAAAACAATATACTAACGACCATGAAAAGGTATATGCGCTGCGTTTCTATGTGTTGTGTGTAGAACCATTCGCGGGCAAGTTGCTCTTTTTCCTGCGCGAGTTTGTACGTATTGTACTCGTGCTGTGCTTCGAGTTTGCCAATCGCGCGAGTGCGTTCTTTTTCAAACAGCGTATCGCGTACTTGCTGATACAACATACTATACTTATAGGCATTGGAATAGTCGTTCAGGGCTGCGTAGTTTTCTTGCAATACGTGCGCAACTTTGCTCATTTCTAAAGGTAGAGAGGCACTTTCAGAAAGCTGGTGGTAGCTTTCTTCGGCCAGCGCGACGGCTTCGCGTGGGTTACCCTTCGCAGCGGCTATTTTAGCCATGCCCAACAAAATTCCGTGCCGAAATGCAGGGAAATTATACTCCTCTATTTCGCGCAGGGCTTGTTGGTAAAAGTAAGTCGCCGAGTCGAGTTGCTCGGTTTCTAAAAACATCTGCGCGATATTTTCATAACAAACCATTTTGCCCCACATGTCCCCCACTTGCTCTTTGAGCGCAAGAGAGGTGCGGTAGTAAAATAAGGCACTATCGGGCTGCTGACTTTTAACAAAGCAAATACCCATATTCAAAAAAGTACTCGAAAGATGATGCCTACCGTCGGGCATATGGAGGCGGTCGCGCAGGGCCAGACGATGATACACAAGCGACTGGGTATAATCCTCCATTTTCTCATACAAAATGCCAATATTGTTGTATATAATTCCTCGTTGGGTAAGGGAGCACTCTGCTAAACGTTCACACACCTCTAGCGCGTTGAAGTAATATTCAAGAGCGATTTGATACGCGCCTTTTGTTTGATAGATAAGCCCAATGTTGGTATTCATCCGCAGGATGCTCAAAGAATCCTTACTTTCTTGCGCCTCTTTTGCCGCTGTTTGCCATTCCGCAAGGGCGCGCTCGTTATCGCCCCGAAAGAAAAAAGAGGCAGCTAGGCTGTTTCGCGCCTCGATAACCCGCCGCAGGTCGCGCAAACTTTGAGCTAACTGCAAAGCTTGCAACGCGTACATTTCGGCAGTATCGGGCGCGACACGCCAGTACGCTCGCGAAGTCTCGGTAAGCAGGCGAACCCGTAGCGTATCGGGCGCAGGGCTAGCTAACAACCTACGCAGGCTGTCTAGCGCCTTGTTTTGCGCGCGAACCTCTTGCCCACAAAGTGCAACTAACACAACTAAGCTCCATACTAACTTAGATATTCCCCCTATGTGCATTGTCTAAAAAGTTGTAAACACGTTTTTTTCTTACATGATTTTTTGAGCGTACTCTTACAGATTAACTCCATATACTCAAAACTAGAAAGTTTTTGTGTCTTTTTGCGCATTTACCTTACAATACACCAAAAGGATAGCATTATATTTTTAGGCCGATACAACTACAACTTTAGTTGTAGTTGTATCGGCTAAAAGTTATACCCACATGAGGTTTGCGAAAGGATGGCCTCATAAATCATTTAAAATCAAGCAAATCAAATCATGTTTATCCTTAAACCAAGTGAATCTTGGTATATATTGCAGATTTCGCCATAAAATTCTTTACCTCTCACTTCTGATATATTTTTCCCAAATGTGAATAGAAACATCTCAATTTGTTCTGGCTTTACATCCATAGAATCAGAGAGTTCGGCTAAAAGAGACAAATAATCGACATATTTATCTATAGCATTTTTATATGTTAAACCATGCAAAATTTTAAAATCAGCAAATCTATCAAGCTTGACAGCATTAATTATCTGTAAATCAAGAATCAGTGCCTTTTTTTCTTCAACTCTCGTATTTAAGAAACACATGAATTTTGACATTGTAGAAAGCCCTAATCCGTCAATTTTTGAAATATCGGTTTTTACTTTGTCAATAGTTACATTAGAATCTCTATATTCGTTTAACACATTTACTAGTTCTGTAAAATTTTTCGGATTCATTAATTTCGAGATATTTTTTCCACGTCCTTTTGTTGGATATCCCCACAGTAGGGTTTTAATTACAAATTCACTTGTATCAAGGCTGTTGTACAAATCATATCTATTGAGTGTCAAAATCTCTTTTCCTTCAAAAATGTGATTAATCAAATCACGTGGATTTTCATTTTTCCACAATTCATGTTTCACATCAAAAGAGTGTTCTCTGTAGGGAAAATTTCTTATCAATTCTTTGTAGTCTGCAATTTGCATATTCATCTTTTTTTAAGAAATTTCAACAAGGCAATACCCCCCTACATATACCGCTCCACGTCATCGGCAGTGATTTCGGCACCGCTCATGATGATAAGCCGCTCGACCACGTTGTGCAGCTCGCGGATATTGCCCGACCAGCTCGCTGCTTGCAATTTGGCTATCGCTTCTGGGGTAATGCCGCGCTTGGCTTCGCCACATTCTTGGGCAATGTCGCCGAGGAACTTATCTACGAGCAGTGGGATGTCGTCCTTGCGCTCGTCGAGCGAGGGGACTTTGATGACAATGACGCTCAGGCGGTGGTACAAATCTTCCCGAAATTTCTTCTTTTCAATTTCTTCTTTCAGATTTTTGTTAGTCGCTGCCAAAATACGGACGTTCACCTTGATTTCTTTATCGCCACCCACGCGGGTAATTTTGTTTTCTTGCAGGGCGCGAAGCACTTTGGCCTGTGCCGAGAGGCTCATGTCGCCTATCTCGTCGAGGAAGAGCGTGCCGCCGTTGGCCTGCTCAAACTTACCGATGCGCTGCTTAACCGCCGAGGTGAACGAGCCTTTCTCGTGGCCGAACAGCTCGCTTTCAATGAGTTCGGAGGGAATTGCGGCGCAGTTTACTTCCACCATTTGGTTGTTGGCGCGGCCGCTTTTGGCGTGTAACCATTTGGCTACCAACTCTTTGCCCGAGCCGTTCGGCCCGATGATAAGCACGCGGGCATCGGTGGGAGCTACCTTTTCGATGGCTTCTTT
Source organism: uncultured Roseobacteraceae bacterium (assembly GCA_964444995.1). Classification (GTDB taxonomy): domain Bacteria; phylum Bacteroidota; class Bacteroidia; order Cytophagales; family Flammeovirgaceae; genus CAYUJH01. The sequence goes on from CAYUJH010000019.1 coordinate 12,329, forward strand.
TACCTCGGCAACCGCTGCCGACTTGCCGACGATGTCGAACGTGCGCGAAATTTTACGCTTCAGCACCTTGGTTTCTTCTACGAGCGTGGACTTATCGAGGGCGTTGCGAATCGAAACGAGGATGCGGTTCAAATCGAGCGGTTTTTGTAGGAAATCGAACGCGCCTTTTTTGGTAGCTTCTACGGCCATGTCGATGTCGGCATGGGCAGAAATCATAATCATTTGAGCGGCTTTGCCAAGTTCCATGGTTTTATCGAGCACTTCCATTCCGTTCATTTTGGGCATGCTGATGTCGCAGAGTACCACGTCGTAGTCGTTGATAATCATTTTTTCCATGCCTTCCATGCCATCTTTGGCATCGTCCACCTCGTAGCCTTCGGTTTTCAAAATATCGCCTAGGGTGTAGCGGATGTTTTTTTCGTCGTCAATAATTAAAATTTTGGCCATTTGTGCGTTTGTTTTTGATGTTAGAGAAAAAAGAAATGTAGGCTTGTAAGCCGGGTTCTGTACTTTTTGCAAAGCCTCTATCATTTATCTTCGTAGCGCAGTCGCCTGCCTACTTTAGCAACCTACCCACTAACTCGGGCGGGACACCCTACTGCGTTAGCCTATTTGGTTTTTCAACCTGCAAGGTTTGCCCTGCCTTGGCAGTCGCCTGCCAAGCGGTGGGCGCTTACCCCACCTTTTCACCCTTACCCTCCGCGTACTCGGGGCGGTATATTTTCTGTGGCACTTTCTCGTACGACCCAAGAGCCGTAGCTTCCTGTTAGGAAGTGCAGTTCCCTCTGTTGCCCGGACTTTCCTCATCGGGCAATGCCCAACGCGATAGAGCCGCCTACATTTCGCCAGTAAAGCTAACAGAATTCGCGTAGTATCGCAACGCTGTCGCACAATTTATGCTAGGGATAGGCAAGGCGTGCGCAAAAAGACTTTTATCGTATCAATCCTCGCCTATCTTTGTAAGCAAACCGAACATACCATGAAAAAAGCATTGATTACCGGCATTACCGGACAAGATGGCGCCTACCTCGCCGAACTGCTACTTGCCAAAGGCTACGAAGTACATGGCATTAAGCGCCGCAGTTCGCTGTTTAATACGCACCGTATCGAGCATTTGTACCAAGACCTGCACGAGCGCGACCTGCACTTTATTTTGCACTATGGCGACCTGACGGACAGCTCGAACCTGACCCGCATTATTCAAGAAGTACAGCCCGACGAGATTTATAACCTAGGGGCGATGTCGCACGTGCGCGTGAGTTTCGACTCGCCCGAATATACCGCCAACGTGGACGGCTTGGGCACGCTGCGCCTGCTCGAAGCGGTACGCCTGCTGAACCTTACCGAAAAAACACGCATCTATCAGGCAAGCACCTCCGAACTCTACGGGCTGGTGCAGGAAGTGCCGCAAAAAGAAACGACTCCTTTTTATCCGCGTTCGCCGTATGCGGTTGCAAAAATGTACGCCTATTGGATTACGGTAAACTACCGCGAGGCATACAACATGTTTGCCTGCAACGGCATTTTGTTCAACCACGAAAGCCCAGTGCG
>CAYUJH010000020.1:0-13778 GCA_964444995.1 uncultured Roseobacteraceae bacterium
GTATGTGGCAGCGACGAGCACGGCGCAGCAATTACCATTCGCGCACAAAAAGATCGCCTCAGCCCACAGGCTGTGGTCGATAGGTATCATCAGCTCAACAAAGAAACCTTTGAGCGGTTTGGGATAGCCTTCGACATCTACCACCGCACTTCCGCGCCAATTCACCACGAAACCTCGCAGGATTTTTTCACCCAGCTACACGAAAAAGGCGCGTTTGTGGAAAAAGAAAGCGAACAATACTACGACGAGGCAGCAGGACTGTTTCTTGCCGACCGGTACATTATAGGCACGTGCCCCAAATGCGGCCACGACGAAGCCTATGGCGACCAGTGCGAAAAATGCGGTACGTCGCTCAATCCTACCGACCTGATAAACCCGGTCTCTAAGATTTCCGGCGGCACCCCAGTGCTGCGCAAAACTACCCACTGGTACTTGCCCATGAACGAGCACGAAGAGTGGATACGGCAATGGATAGAAGAGGGAATGCTCGACGGCAAACTTCACCACAACGCCGCCGCATGGAAAAACCACGTAAAAGGGCAGTGCAAAGCATGGATTGACGGAGGCTTACAGGCGCGCTCGATGACCCGCGACCTAGATTGGGGCGTAAAAGTACCGCTCCCACAGGCAGAGGGAAAGGTGCTCTATGTGTGGCTCGATGCGCCCATTGGCTACATTTCCGCCACAAAAGAATGGGCAAAAGCGCAGAACAAAAGCTGGGAGCACTACTGGCGCAGCGAAGATACCAAACTTGTTCATTTTATCGGGAAAGACAACATTGTCTTCCACTGCATTATCTTCCCCATCATTTTGAAAATGTACGGCGGATACCAACTGCCCGATAACGTGCCTGCCAACGAGTTTCTCAACTTGGAAGGCAATAAACTCTCTACCTCGCGCAATTGGGCGGTTTGGTTGCACGAATACCTCGACGATTTTCCCGGCAAAGAAGATGTGCTCCGGTACGTACTCACGAGCATTGCCCCCGAAACCAAAGACAGTGAGTTTACCTGGAAGGACTTCCAGACGCGCAACAACAGCGAACTGGTAGCTATTTTGGGCAATTTTGTCAACCGTGCGGTAGTACTGACCCACAAATATTATAACGGAGAAGTCCCGGTGCGCTGCGACCTTGTGCAGTACGACGAGCAAGTGCTTGCCGCCCTCGCCGAATTTCCACAAAAAATAGAGGAACTCATCATGGCCTACAAGTTTAAAGAGGCGCAGTTTGAGATGATGAACTTGGCCCGTTTGGGCAACAAATACCTCGCCGACACCGAGCCTTGGAAGCTCATCAAAACCGACCCCGACATCGTTAAAACGGTGCTAAATATTGCGCTGCAAATTTGTGCGAATTTGGCGATAGTTTCGCGCCCGTTCTTGCCGGCCACGTCCGAAAAGTTGCAAGATATGCTTGGGCTGAAAGACCTTCGTTGGGAGATGGCGGGCCGCTCCGACCTGCTCTATGCCTACGACCGCCTCGGTAAGGCAGTTTTGTTGTTCGATAAGATAGAAGACGACGCCATTGAAGCACAACGCCTGAAACTCGAAAAAACGAAAATTGCGCAGCAACCCGCCGAGGCGTTCAAGCCCGAAACCGACTACGACACCTTCATGCAGATGGACATACGCGTGGGTACGATTGTGCACGCCGAAAAAGTCCCGAAAACCAAAAAATTGCTGCATCTCAAGATTGAAGACGGGCACAAAGTACGCACCGTAGTCAGCGGGATTGCCGAGTACTACCAGCCGGAAGAGATTATCGGGCAGCAGGTGTGTTTATTGGCCAATTTAGCCCCCCGCGAGATAAAAGGAATCCGCTCAGAGGGCATGATTTTAATGGCCGAAGACCGCGATGGTGCGCTCTGCTTCGTACAACCCACTGCGAAAGTGTTGAGCGGAAGCACGGTGCGCTAAGGGCGCATTAGCTAGTTCGTTTTGTGTGAAGAAAGTACCCACTGCTCTGAAAGCTCCAGCAAGGCCACGCGCTCGGCGAGCGAATGCGCAATGGGCAACTGTGCAACGCCTAACAACCTGCGCATAATCTCTACGCCTGCAAACTGGAAAAGCAACGCTTCGTTTGCCGTGCGCACCCCCGTATATGCCCCAAAGAAGCTAGGCCAAGCCTCGTCGAACGCTCCGCAAATTTGCAGATGCGCCGCTACGATACTCAGGTCGAACTCGGCAGGGCCCACGAAACAAAATTCGGGGTCTATCGCAAATATTTCGTCTTGCGAGTCCTTAAGCCAATTCCCCGGGCAGTAGTCGCCGTGAAGCAAGACATCTTCAGGAGTAGGCGCAGAGAGATACCGCTGCCCCAAGGCCGTAACTTCAGACCGATATGCCTCATTTTTTAGCAAAAACTGCGCGGCATCGGCCAGCCCTTGTGCATATACATCGAGGGGTATTTGGTTGTTGGCCAGTAAGGGAAGTTCAAAAATATGGTGATGATTTAGCATCCGCATATCCATGTTGTGGAAGGCTGTTCTGTCGGTATCGATTACGGGCAAACGGTGCAACTCGCCAAGCCACGCGCCGAGCCGTGCCCATGCCTGCTTGGGCAGTGTGCGCGGGTTCTGATAGAGCGTTTCCAAGCAGACCACTTCGCCCAAGTCGCTTAGTATCAGCAGAGAAGAGGCAAAATCGACGGCGAGAAGCTGCGGCATAGCAGCCGCAAGCACCGGATGTGCACCCACGCGGCGATAGAAACGCCCTTCTACTCCCCCGCGCTCGGCAGGTGCAGCAATCTGCGGATATTTTTCTACCCACGGCCGTGCCTGTTTTACAATAAAACTACGCCCCAACGAAGTGCTAACCCTCAGCGTGAGGTTCATATTTCCGTCGCCTGCTTTGGCGAGTTCGGCTACGTGCTCGCCAGCGTGCAAAAAGCCCTTCGTGCGCAAATGAACCTCTAGTTTTTTGGGTGCCTCTAACGTTAGAAAGAAACCGTTAGGGAATTGCGTGTCGAATTTTTCTTGTAGGTTGTTCATCTAGCTTAAAATAAAAATGCAATTTCTTTCATGCCAAAATAGACCACGTGCTGCCCCCGCACTATGGCAAGCCTGCCCTGCGTATCTACACCCAAAATTTCGCCTTCAAACTCGGTAGGAGGCTCGGTACGGCAGTCGGCGTAGCGGTGCACGGCCTGGTAGCGGTACAGCTGCGCGAGGTAGCGGCTTTTTAGTGCGTGGAACCCACCTTGCTTGAGGAGCATATAGTTCTTTTCGAGCGACTGCAGCACATCTTCCCAGAGAACGTCCAACTGCTGAGGCTTGCCAAGCACTTGCCGCACAGAGGTAGCCTGCTTGTAGGCAAAACTTACCTGATTGACATTTAGCCCAATGCCCACCACCGACGCGGTAATTTGTTGCCCTTGCAGCAGATTTTCGATAAGAATTCCGCCAATTTTTTGCTCGCGAAAGTATAAGTCGTTGGGCCATTTTATTTTCATGCCGTTCGGCAGCCAGCGGTCGAGCGTTTCCCACACACTTACCGACACCCACACGTTGAGGGCAAACTGCTCGGAGGGCAGAAGGAACTTAGGGTAAAGAACCACCGAAAAGGTGAGATTTTGGTCGGCTTGGCTTTCCCAGCGATTTCCACGTTGCCCACGGCCCGCGGTTTGCGCTGACGTAATGACAGTCGTGCCTTCTATCAACGCATGTTTGTTCAAAAGCGCGAGGGCATAGTCGTTGGTAGAGCGACAGGTTGGCAGGTAAATCAGTTTTTTTCCCAACCAAAGCGTACTGGCAGCAATTTTATACAAGTATTTGTTAGTTTTGTTAGATAAAACAAACTCAAAATATCAATGCAAAGTTACCATACAGTAACGCTTGCGAGAAATACTCATCCCCACTCAATGAATAAGACCAACGCCCGTACCGCTGAAGAACAGCAATTAGTAGATGCTATCGTGCAGGGAATGCAAGAAAAAAAGGCTTCGGATATCGTCGTCCTCGACCTAACGAAAATTCCAAACGCCGTGTCAAGCTATTTTATCATTTGTTCAGGAAACTCCGACACGCAAGTAGATGCCATCGCAGGCAGTGTGGAAGAGTTTACGCACAAACAGTGCAAAGAACGCCCATGGAAGCGCGAAGGCCTCCGGCAGCGCGAGTGGGTACTACTCGATTATGTATCGGTAGTGGCCCATATTTTCCTAAAAAATAAGCGCACCTTTTACGCGCTCGAAGAGTTGTGGGGCGATGCGGAAGTGCGCCTCGTTGAGGAAATTTAGCATAGTTTCCCAAAACAATTCGCTTACTTTTTTGCATAGAAGGTAGGCATCCTATACTGAAACGCATGAGGTTTTAGAAATTTTGGTCTTGTAAATCAGTCAAAATCAAGAAAATCAAATCATGCCAATCCTTAAATCAAGTAAATCTTGGTATAAAAATCAAACAAATTAGTATATGAAACGAGAAGAAATGTTCCGAAAATTGGAACGCCAAAAAGACCCATGGGATATTGTAATTATTGGAGGGGGGGCGACCGGCTTAGGCATTGCCGTAGATGCCGCCTCGAGAGGGTATAAAACCTTACTGTTAGAGGCTTACGATTTTGCGAAGGGTACTTCGAGCCGAAGCACCAAATTGGCACACGGTGGGGTGCGCTATTTGCAACAAGGCGACGTATCGCTCGTGTTGGAAGCGCTCAAAGAGCGTGGGCTGATGATTCAGAATGCGCCTCATCTTGTTAAAAATCAGGCCTTTATCATTCCTACGTACGAATGGTGGGACGGCCCTTTTTACACCGTCGGGCTGAAGGTATATGACCTGATGTCGGGTAAGTTGGGCATAGGCTCTTCCAAACGGATTTCTAAAGAAGAAACTGTAAAATATATCCCTACGATTGACCAAAAAGGATTAAACGGTGGCGTGATTTACTACGATGGGCAGTTTGACGATGCGCGCCTTGCCACTAGCCTTGCCATGACCGCCGCACAATACAACGGAACGGTGTTAAACTACATGGAGGTCAAGCAGTTGCTCAAGTCGGAAGAAGGCATGGTCAATGGCGTGGTTGCCGAGGACAAAGAAACCGGGAAGCAACACCACATTGCTGCCAAGGTGGTCGTCAATGCCACTGGCGTATTCGCTGATAGTGTTAAGAAAATGGACGAACCCGAGACGGAAGACATGATTCAGCCCAGCCAAGGGATTCACCTTGTCCTCGATAAAAAATTTCTGCCCCACCAATACGCTATCATGGTGCCTCAGACAAAGGACGGGCGCGTGATGTTTGCCGTGCCGTGGCACGACAAGGTGGTATTGGGCACTACCGATACGCTTGTAGAAAAAGCAGAATTTGAACCCAAGCCGCTCGACGAAGAAATTGAATTTATTTTGGAAACGGCAGGGCAATATCTCACCCAAGCCCCTTCTCGCGCCGATGTGCTCAGCACCTTTGCCGGGCTGCGTCCGCTCGCCAAGCCCGAAGGCGATGGCAAGGCAACCAAAGAAATTTCGCGCCACCACAAGGTGATGGTCTCGCTGTCGGGGCTTGTTACGGTAATCGGAGGCAAGTGGACCACATACCGAAAAATGGCGCAAGATGCTGTGGACAATGCCATGCTCATCGGCGCACTGCCCGACCGCAAGTGCATCACCGAAAACCTGCCGATTTACGGCTTTGATAAGTCCACGCCCCTCGGCGAAGACCCGATGAATGTGTATGGGTCGGACAAAGAGAAAATTCAGCAGCTCGAAGAAGAACGCCCAGAGCTTGCCACGACCTTCTCCGAACTGCTCTCGCTGCGCAAAAGTCAGGTAGTATGGGCTGTGCGGCACGAAATGGCGAGAACCTTGGAAGATATGCTCGCTCGTCGGTTTCGAGGTTTGTTCCTCGATGCGCCCGAAAGTTTAAAAATTGCCCCCGAAGTGGGTAAACTTATGCAAGCCGAACTGGGGCAAACCGACGCATGGCTCGCCGCTCAGCTCGAAACCTTCCGCGCACTGGGGCAACAGTATTGCCTTACGCTCAACCCCACGCGCTAGGCGATGTAAAACACGCGGCGGACACGGTCTTTTACATTGGTCAGCAACTCGTAGGGAATCGTGCCGATGGAGGCTGCAACCTCACTTACGGGCAAGGGTTCGCCGAATACAACCACCTCGTCGCCTTCGTGCGCAGCAATGTGGGTAAGGTCTATCATGCTCATGTCCATACAAACGTTACCTACTACTGGCGCGAATTGCCCGTTGACCCACACCTTGCCTACCCCTCGGCTAAAGCGGCGGTCGAACCCGTCGGCATAGCCAATGGCAATCGTCCCGACGCGCATGGCAGCCTGTGCCACGCCGTGCCTGCCGTAGCCCACTGTGTCGCCGGACTTTAATGTCTTGATTTGCGAAATGTTGGTTTTGAGTGTGCCAACTGTTTGCAAGGCGTTGGGATAGTGATGGTTAACCTCTATGCCGTACAGCCCAATGCCTAGCCGCACCATGTCCATTTGCGCAGTCGGATACCGCACGATGCCAGCCGAGTTGAGGATATGACGCAGAAAAGGATAGCCAAGATGTACCTGTAAGTTGGCAACGGCTTCTTGAAAAAGTGCAATTTGTTGGCGCGAGAAGGCTTCTTCGGCGGGGTCGTCGGCAGCGGCCAAATGGCTGAACGCACTCGCTACGCGCACCTGCGGACATTGGGCAAGTAGTTGGCACAAGGCAGGGAGTTCTTCGGGCAAAAAGCCGAGCCGGTGCATACCAGTTTCTATTTTCAGATGCACCAAAAACGGTGCAGAAAGAGGCTGCTCGCGCAAGAAACTAAGCAAGGTGCGTACATGCGAAAGGCTATATACTTCGGGTTCAAGGCGGTGGGTCAGGAGCAACTCGTAGGTTTCGGGTAGTGGGTTCATGACCATGATAGGCAACTGTATGCCTTTTTGGCGCAGGCGCACCCCCTCATCGGCATAGGCGACGGCGAGGTAGTCCACCCCGTGGTGCTGCAATACATCGGCGACTTGGTGGCTGCCACTGCCGTAGGCAAATGCCTTGACCATCGCCATGACCTTGGTATCGCGGTGCAAAAAGCTTTTGAAAAATTTGAGGTTATGAACAAGTGCCTCAAGGTTTATTTCGAGGCGCGTGCCGTGGAGTTGCTGTTGTAACTGTTTGGAAATGCGCTCGAACCGAAAACTACGTGCGCCCTTTAGCAGTATGATTTCGTTGTGGAAGGGGATTTCGGCGAGTTCCTCCAAGAGGGCTTCTGTAGTAGGGAAAAATCGTTTTTCGGGCATAGGAAATGCGCTGGCGAACAGGCTTATTTCTGGACCAACTCCCCACAGGCGAAAAATGTTACGCTGTGCGAACCAGTGCGCAATTTCAGGGTAAAGTACTTCGGCGGGTAGGCCCGTTTGTTGCAAATCGGAAAGCAGAATTGTGGCGCGTCGGTCTTGTTGGTGTTGCTGCAAAAAATCGAGTGCGATGCGTAGGCTGAGCGCGTCGTTGCTGTATGCGTCGTCGATGAGCAGGTTGTTTTGCTTTCCCTCTTTGAGTTCAAGGCGCATGGGCAGGTTTTGCAACTCGCCGAGCCGCTCCTGAATTTGCCGCTCCGATTTGCCCAACCAAAGGAGCAGTAAAATGCAATGGGTAGCATTTTCTACCGAAGCCTCGTCGGCGAAGGGCAACGCGAACGCGTAACTTTGTTGGGTATGTCGGTTTCGGAGCGTAACATGGCTACTTTTGGCAGTATCGGCACGGCTCGAAAAATGCCAGAGCGCTTCGGGCGCAGTGCCCCAACTATACTGTTGTACGTGGGGGAGTTGTGCGTGTGCTTCTTGGGTAACTAGGGCGTAGTCGGCGCGGTAAATGAGTGCCTGCACCCCTGCGAACAAGTGCATTTTTTCTACTACCTTGGTGTGCCGATTCGGAAAACCCTCGTCGTGCGCGGGGCCAATGTTGGTAAAAATGCCTATGGTAGGGGCGATAATTTGGTGCAGGGCATTCATCTCGTTGGGGCGCGAGATACCGGCTTCAAACAAGGCGAGGTCGTGGTGTGGGCGCATTTGCCAGACCGAAAGTGGCACGCCAATCTGCGAGTTATAACTTTTAGGACTTTTCACTACGCGCAGGTCGGGCGAGAGGAGCGTATAAAGCCACTCTTTTACAATCGTTTTGCCATTGCTGCCCGTAATGCCTACTACGGGAATGGTGAATTTTTTGCGGTGAAAAGCCGCGAGTTGCTGCATAGCGCGTAGGGGGTTTTCAACCACGCGAAATTGCGCACCGGGAAATTGCGTCTCGGCTTCGGCGGGGAGGTGGCGGACTACAAAACAGCGCACTCCCTTAGCATACATCGCCTCAAGGAACTGATGCCCGTCGTGGTAGCGGCCCTGAAAGGCGAAAAACAGGGTATCTGCCCCACTAATGAGCCTGCGACTATCGTAAATAAGGTCGGACTTTTGCCAAAAATCTTCCTGAAAATCAATTTTTTGCATAAAAAATGAGCGAGAAACGAAGAAATTCAGACCGCAAAATGATAGGGAGGCCACGGCCCTGAAATTTCCAGCACAACGCCTCGGTCGGCGGCCTCTTTGCGATGTTTGGCAAAAAGTTGCTCGAACGTACTGAGCTGCTCTTGGTGCACAAAAAAAGCAAGGTTGCGCAGCATTTGCTCGGGTCGCGCCGTAACCTGCTTGCTGTGTGTGCGCAAGGCCATTACGCCTACGCTCTGCAAGGTGAGGGCAATCTGCACTTGGTCGAGGTACTTTTGCAGCAAAAGGTCGAGTTTTTCTGAAAGTAAATCGGCTAGTTTTTTTTGCAACAAAAACGCCTTACCTGCTGAAGCTCCCGCAATTTCTTCTTGCAAGGCTTTTAGTGCCTCATCTTGGAGAAAAGGCAGGACTAACTCCGCATTTTTTATATCAAAATAACATTTTACACTCCACTCAGTTTTTCCCTCAAAAAACTCTAGCATACGCGCATACAGAAAGGCTTTTTCGAGCAAGTTTTTTTGCATACGCTCCCACGTGGCAAAGAGGGTAGCCATCCGAAAAGGTACTACGGCTGTTTGGGCAAATAACTGTGCGACTACTTGCTGATGATGCTGCGCCTGTTGCGCCACCCATACAGGGTCTTGCAGATGCTCCGCTAGGGCGACTTCCGAAAAAATCGCTTCGCTCACCTCTACATACACGGCGTAAAAATTGCCAAACGAATCTTTGCGCATACCTTCTATATTGGGTAGCGCAACATCGTGTTTGGTAAGTGCATATATATAAAATAATCCCATTCCAAATAGTAGTAAAAGTCTGAAAGTAGCGCATACGCGGCCTATATGGCACAACAATGCTTTCTTTATTGCCGAATTTATATAAAAAGAATCGCATTTTTTCCAAGCAGTTGCATAAAAGTTGCAACTTCAGTGCCAGCTATAGTAATAATCTTTCAAAATTCATGATGTTTTTTTGGTATTTCGGAGTTTTTTTAAACGTTTTGACCGTCGGCCATACTTCCAAAGTTTTACTATGCGTAGTTTGTGGCGAATTTGGATGAGGTCGGAGAAGAGCGCACCCCACAATACAAAAAGGGGCACGTAAAACGCTGCGTACAAATAATTTGCAAACAAATACGCTCCTAAGACAGCTCCTCCTAAGAAGGAAAAAATAATGACAAGTTGCAAGAAAATCCGCACGTCGAGCTGTTGCGTTTCTACCCGTTTTGGGTGCATCAGTGCGTGGGCGAGATTGATTCCCAAGTCGGTGAATAGCCCGGTGAGGTGTGTGGTGCGCACTACTGCGCCGGAGACCTTGGTAACCATCGCATTTTGCAGCCCCATGGCAAAAAGTGCGCTACCGGCAAGTAACTTCAGCTTGGTTTTGCTGTAATTTTCGTAGAAAATATCCTCTCCGTACATCGAAAGGGTACTAAGGATAGCAATTTCGACTAAAATAGGGAGTGTATGCGAAAAAAGAGGGTTTTTCTGTTCTACCAGTTCCATGAGTAGGGTGCAAACAAATGCCCCTGCTAAAAAGCACAATATCCAGATAAGTTTCAGCTCGATTTGCAAATAATCGCGCGCCACGATGTCGTTGGCCAATATCGCAACGTGGCCTGTTACGTTGGAGGTAAGCACATCGAAGGCAAAAAAGCCAGCAGCATTTACACTGCCGGCAGCCAGCGAAAGCAGGGCGGCTAGGTGGAAGTTATCGGCGGTAGAACGCTTCTTTCCTGTTGTGTTTAACATTATAAAAAAATAAATCTACACGGCTCTTTCATTCACAACGTCGCCCTGCCTCGCTTTTGCATAAATTTGATGTTTATTTATTATGTTAGGTTTTTAGGATAATTTCGTACACGTCGGTGCGTCGGTCTTTCAGGTTGCGCACACTGCCAAACTCGTGTAGTTCGCGCAGCAGGTCTAAGTCCACATCGGCCACGAGAATCATCTCGGTATTAGCCGTAGCTTCGGCCTTAATTCCGTTGGAAGGAAACGCGAAATCGCAGGGCGTAAACACGGCCGATTGGGCAAACTGAATATCCATGTTTTCCACTTTGGGTAGGTTGCCTACGCTACCGGCAATCGCTACGTAGCACTCGTTTTCTATTGCCCGCGCCCGCGCACAGTAGCGCACCCGCGAGTAGCCATTTTGCGTGTCGGTCAGGAAGGGAACAAAAAGCAACTTCATGCCCTGCTCGGCGAGTAGGCGTGGCAATTCGGGGAACTCCACATCGTAGCAAATCAGGATGCCTACAGGGCCACAGTCGGTTTCAAAAATCTTTAGCTGATTGCTGCCCACCATACCCCAAATTTTGTGTTCGTCGGGCGTTACGTGGATTTTGGTGTAGCTATCGTACGAGCCGTTGCGGCGGCATAAAAAGCCGGTATTTAGCAGGCGTTCCCCTTTAAAATACGGCATACTGCCAGTGATAATGTTTACGTTATAGGCCACTGCCAATTGCACAAACCTATCGCGGATTTCTTCGGTGTAGCCGGCAAGTTGGCGAATGGCTTCCGACTCGCTGAGGTGGTTGTATTTGGCCATCAGGGGCGCGTTGAAAAACTCGGGGAACAGTACAAAGTCGCTCTTGTAGCTCGCTACGGCATCTACGAAGTACTCCACCTGTTCAAAGAGTTCGTCCACTTCGTTGTAAATGCGCATCTGCCATTGAACGAGCGAAAGGCGCACGACCGATTTATTGAGGGAAAATCCTCGGTTAGGCTTTTCGTAGAAGATATTGTTCCATTGCAACAAAACAGCATATTGCAACGACTCCGCATCGGCAGGCAAGTATTCCTTGATGATTTTCTTGATGTGAAAATCGTTGGATAGCTGAAAGTTAAGCGTAGGGTCTTCGATTTCGCGCAGGCGAACTTTATCGATATACGCACGCGGCGAGAGATGCTCGTATTTATGATAATTAGGGATGCGACCGCCAAAAACAATCGCGCGTAGGTTAAGGTGTTCGCAAAGTTCTTTTCGCGCGTCGTAGAGCCGTCGGCCGAGGCGCAGCCCCCTGTATTCGGGCTTAATGAACACATCTATTCCGTACAATACGTCGCCTAGCGGGTTGTGCGTATCAAAGGTATAATTGCCCGTAATTTGTCGGTAGGTGTGGCGGTCGCCGAAATGCTCGTACTTCAAAATAAGTGAGAGCGCACAGCCTACTACTTTGCCATTGACCAACACGGCCAGCTGCCCTTCGGGAAAAATTTGAAGCAGCTTTTCGATTTGTTCTTTATGCCAATACGATGTGCCTTGCCAGCCATCGTAAGCGGCTATCATCGAGCTTTTTAGGTCTTCGTAGTCGTCGGGAAGTAAGTTACGCAACTCTATTGTTGCGGTGTCTTCAAGTTTCATAAGAAAAGATAGTTTTGATTAGATAGTCGTACAAAAGTATAACAATTCAACGGCCTGCTCGGATAATCGTTTGAAATTCAAGAAAAACCTTTGCGAAAAATTCATGTTTTCAGATACAATTTGTATTTTCGCGCCTTGAATTTCTCAAAATTTAATGTCTAACCTTAAATCCTTTGTCAATTGCACGATGGCAGAGGCGTACCAAATGTGCAGTGTGTTTTATGACAGATACTAAAAAACAAGAAAACTTAGAATTCGATTGGGATTCTTTTGAAAGCAAAGGCTTTGGCGAGAGCTACAGCGCAGACGAAAAAGCGAAAATGATTGAGATGTACGACAGTACACTCACGCAAATCACGGAGAAAGAAGTGGTGCGCGGCACGGTAGTAAGTATCACCGACCGCGACGTGGTACTCAACATCGGCTTCAAATCCGACGGCCTTGTGCCCCTGAACGAGTTCAGAGACATAGAGGTAAAAGTGGGCGACGAGGTGGACGTGTTTATCGAAGACCAAGAAGATGCCAACGGCCAGCTTATCCTTTCGCGCAAAAAAGCCAAGGTGGTAAAAGCGTGGGAGAACATCCAAAAGTCGCACGAAGAAGACATCGTTATCGAGGGAACTGTGAAACGCAGAACCAAAGGTGGTCTTATTGTGGACATCTTCGGTATCGAGGCATTCTTGCCCGGCTCGCAAATCGACGTGAAGCCTATTCGCGACTTCGACATCTACGTGGACAAGAAAATGGAGTTGAAAATTGTCAAAATCAACTACACCAACGACAACGTAGTAGTATCACATAAAATACTCATCGAGAAAGACCTCGAAAAACAAAAAGCAGAAATCCTCAACAACCTAGAGCGCGGTCAAGTACTCGAAGGGGTCATCAAGAACATGACCAACTTCGGTGTGTTTATCGACCTTGGCGGTGTGGATGGTTTGCTTCACATTACCGATATTTCATGGGGCCGCATCAGCCACCCACAAGAGTTGCTACAACTCGACCAGAAAGTAAACGTAGTAGTACTTGACTTCGACGACGAAAAACGCCGTATCTCATTGGGTATGAAGCAGTTGACTCCTCACCCATGGGATTCGCTCGCCGAAACAGTGGACGTAGGCACGAAGGTAAAAGGTCGTATCGTAAACGTAGCCGACTACGGCGCGTTCCTCGAAATTACGCCGGGCGTAGAAGGGCTTATCCACGTGTCAGAGATGTCGTGGTCGCAGCACCTTCGCAACCCACAAGACTTCATCAAAGTAAGCGACGAGCTAGAAGCTGTTATCCTTACGATTGACCGCGAGGAGCGCAAAATGTCGTTGGGTATCAAACAACTTACTAAAGACCCATGGACTAAGTCCGACCTGTTGTTCAAATACGCAGTGGGCACTATCCACAAAGGTATTGTGCGCAACCTGACCAACTTTGGCTTGTTTATCGAGCTAGAGGAAGGTATCGACGGTCTTGTACACGTTTCAGACCTTTCTTGGACCAAGAAAATCAAACACCCCTCTGAGTTTATCAGCGTAGGCGAAGAACTCGAAGTAAAAGTGCTTGAACTCGACCCAGACCAGCGTCGCCTTGCCCTTGGCCACAAGCAACTCGAAGAAAACCCGTGGGATACCTTCGAGGGAATCTTCCAGCTTGGCTCTGTGCATAAAGGCACGGTACTTCAGAAAAACGACAAAGGTGCTATCCTTGAGTTGCCATACGGCATCGAAGGCTTTGCCATGGCGAAAAATTTGAAGAAAGAAGATGGTGGCTCGATTGAAGTTGGCGAATCGCTCGACTTCAAAGTGCTTGAGTTCTCGAAAGACGACAAGCGCATTATCCTTTCGCACGTACACACGTACCGCGAGGAAAAAGAGCGCGAGAAGAAGCCAGCACCGACCAAGAAAGCTGCTGAAACTGCCACTCCTGCTGACCCTGCCGCGATTGACAAGGTAAATAAGGACAACGACGGCAAGGCTACGCTTGG
>CAYUJH010000021.1:0-13044 GCA_964444995.1 uncultured Roseobacteraceae bacterium
ATGTTTGTATCTGGAAACCTTCTGAAAAAACACCGCTTACGGCCCTTGCCTGCCAGCACATCATTGCTGGCGTGCTGCGCGACAACAACCTGCCGGAAGGCATCTTTAGCCTCATCATCGGCGATGCTGCCGTGGGCGAAGCGATGGCGAAAGACCGTCGGATTCCGCTCGTGTCGGCAACTGGTTCTACGCGCATGGGCAAGCGCGTAGGCGAAGTGGTAGGCGCACGCCTCGGCCGCGCACTGTTGGAACTTGGCGGCAACAATGCCATCGTAATCACCGAGCACGCCGACCTCGAAATGGCGATTCGTGCCACCGTATTTGGGGCAGTGGGCACGTGCGGACAGCGTTGTACCTCTACGCGCCGGCTCATTATCCACGACAGCCAGTACGAGGCAGTGAAAAGCCGTTTGCTAAGAATTTACAAGAGCCTCGCTATTGGCAACCCGCTGGAAGCGAGCACCCTCGTAGGGCCACTTATTGACACCGACGCAGTGAAAAACTTTCAACATGCGCTCGAAAAAGCACAAAAGGAAGGGGGGAAAATTCTCTACGGAGGTACTGTGCTCGAAGGAGATGCCTACCGTTCGGGGCGCTACGTAGTGCCGGCTCTCGTGGAAGCGAAAAATTACTACGACATTGTGCAAGAAGAAACCTTTGCGCCTATCCTCTATCTAATCCGCTACGTAGGCGGCATAGAAGCTGCCGTGACACTCCACAACGACGTAAAACAGGGACTTTCTTCGGCAATTTTTACGCAAAACTTACAAGAGGCAGAATATTTCCTTTCGCACTTGGGGTCCGATTGCGGAATTGCCAACGTGAACATCGGCACGTCGGGCGCGGAGATTGGCGGCGCGTTCGGTGGCGAAAAAGAGACCGGTGGCGGTCGCGAATCGGGTTCAGACGCTTGGAAAGTCTATATGCGCCGGCAAACCAATACGATTAACTACGGCAAAGAACTACCTCTTGCCCAGGGTATCAAGTTCGACCTGTAAAAAAAATGACACGAAAACGCCCACTTTTTAAAAAGCGGGCGTTTTTTAGTACATAAGGTTTCTTTGTTCTGTAAATATACGGAAAACGTGTAACTTGCATAAGTTTACCGTAATCGGTAACTTGGAGCTATGATGAGTTAGTGTGCTTAGAAGGTACAGCCAAGCCGAAACCAAAACTCACTTGTTTGTAAAAGAATAAATTAAATAATATTTTAAATGGCAGCAAAAAAGTATTTTTCAGTGATGTTGATTGACGATAATGAGATAGATAACTTAATCAACAAAAAGATGATTGAGGCGGCAAATATTGCTGAACATATTTACGTACATTCTGGCGCAAAAAGTGCCATTGAGTTTTTGCGCAACGTTGAAGCTATCTCGGAGCTATCTCCTAAAATTTTGCCCGAAATCATTTTCCTTGATATTGATATGCCCCTCATGGATGGGTTTCAGTTTTTAGACCTTTTCAGCAAGTTGAAAGAAGAAACGAAAAAGCGTTGTAGCATTGTCATGCTTACCTCTTCTATCAACCCGCAAGATATGAGTAAGTCTAAAAACTACACGTACGTAAAAAAGTATATCAACAAGCCACTTACACAGCAAAATATCGCCAGTCTTACGTCATAACTGCCTCTTTTGCTTGGTTAAAATAGCCTATAGCGCACTGCTCGGAAGAGCAGTGCGCTATTTTTTTTAGCTATTCGGCTCCGCAAACTTTTCGATAGGAAGAATCGTATCTACAGGCCTGTAATTACTGCCTTTATCGCCAAACCGAAGCCTTGCCGGGCCTACGGGTTGGCAGAGGATGTACGGTTCCCCCTTGTATTCGATAAACTCTTGATAGGGTTTGGGCATACCCTTTACAGCCATGAGCATGTGGTTGGGCACTATGATCAGAACCATATCGTAGTAGGGGTCGTGCGAGAGGATACTTGCAAAGAGCATCGCCTTGGTATCGCAGTCGCCGTAGCCTAGTCGTAAGCTGAGGGCAGGCGGATAAATTCCCTCAATAATTTTATCGCCGTACTCCGAGCCAATCATGCGGTAGGGCAAGTCCTGACAAAATTTTAGCACAATTTCGAGTTTATCTTCCTTAGAAGCATCTTGGGGTAGCATGAGCGTGAGCATGTCGTGCAGCGGTTTGGTGAACTTACGATGCTCGCGAACAATGCCGTTGTAGTCGGGTACGATGTATTGGTTTACCACCGTAAAAAGGGCATTTTCTCGCACTTTTCGCCGTGCCGCTATCACCTCGGCCGACTTCCGATAGGGCTGAAAGTAGTCTTGGGGTAGCCCGAAAGCCCGGCTCATACTATCCATTGTTTGCCGACTGTAGTTCCAACGCCATACCACAGGCCCACCGCTAGGTTCTCGGAAAGGATACACAAAACAATAATTGTTAGAGGCAGTATCCAGAACGACGGAAGGCTTGCTTATACCCATCTGTACCACCTCTTGGGTTACCCCCTGCACTCCTGCGGGGGTATTACTAATAAAGGTAATAAACAGCGTATTTAGGTACATACTTGCTCCCGTTGCTGCGAAAAAGCAGACGAAAGCCAGAGCCATATAGAAAGGAGTATTTTTTTTTGCGTGCATAGTTGTATAAAGATAGTGAAACAAGTGTAGATAGATGAAATGCACGGGGAGTACCCTTGCGCATACACGACGCGCTAGCGCGGCGAGTTGAGCCGTTGCTCGGGGAGTTCCATGCCTTCTTCGGGCGTAAGCTGAAGATTAGGCGCGGGCGCTATGCGATTTTCGAGTTTGTTGTAGTTCACTAAACTACGCATAAAATTATCAAAGGCAGGACGGATAAAGAGGGTCATACCCAGCATAACTGCTGAAACGAGCAAGGAAACAGCGACATTATTTTTTTTAATTTCTGCCATTTCATCCACATTTACGGTCGCTTTGATGAACACATAAAAGGCAATAGTGAGCAGTAACAAGCTGAATGCCAAGGCGATTACATAGAAAAGTAAAAAGTAGCCAAACGCAATGGAAAAAATCTGAAAAGTGAGTCCGTTACCGGCCAAGACCATGGTACGCAGCGCATCTACAGACGGGAGAATTGTATTTTCTACCAACAGAAGAATACAAATAATGAGCGAACTTTCAAAGATTGCCACGGCGGTGTTGCCTTCGCCCACAAGTCGAAAAAAGTCTATTTTAAGCACAAAATTATTGAGTACTTTAAAAGACAAATAAAGGGTAAGTAGCCCAAAGATAAATGCTAAAATTAGCTCGTAAGAGGTGAACAGAACAAGGCTCGATTTCATAAGCAGTCAAACGGTTTGGTGAATAAATAGGGGGAAAAGAGGTGATTTGCCTAGTTTTTCGTGGTAATATGCGAAATTTCGTTGAGATAGTGTGCGAAACGTGTCGAAAATTTTTGTCACCAGCACTCCGTGCCACTAAGCGGCATAAAAAAATGCCACAGACGTAGGGCTGTGGCATACATACATGAGGGGATAAGTTTGAAAAAATTGGGTGTGCTTCCGATGTAGCAAAGGCCGTAGTGTGCCTACTGCATGGCCAACGCTACTACCGACTCGAACAAAAGCTGGCTTGCTGCTTGCATATTGAGGAACGAATTTTTTTTGTTATGCTTTGAGCAGTTTACAAAAATAACAGCTGAAGGGCACTTGCTCATCATCATTTGAGCGTCGAGCGGTTGTTGGCTTTCGCTGTACGAGAGAGAGGCAGAGGCTGCGCGCGCGGCTTGTTCTAAGGTAGGTAGCAGTGCGTCGTCGAAGAGGGCTGGGGCAAGACGAACGAGTTCTCGACGGTGCAGTTCGGTGCCGGTGCTGTGGGCATGGGCAGCAAATGCTAGGTCGAGTTGCTGTTGCAGTTGGTTGAGCGCACGTGCGTTTTCGTGCCGAATATCGAGCAAAAGTGTGTTAGCCTCTGAGGTAGGGGTGAGGGAAGCTAATACGCCCGCTGAAATTTCCTCTTTGAGAACCCTTTGCAGCGCAGCAGTAAGGGTTTTTGAGTATTTATGGAAGGTATATTCCGTATGGTACACGCCGTACGTACTTTTTATTAAGCCCAGAGGTGCTGGTTTTGCTTCGTTTAGGTATTGCTCGGTTTGTATTTCGAGGTATGCGTGTACGGGGCGCATGTGGTAGCGTACCTGTCCGGCGTATTTGTGTGTTTTCAGATTGCGTCCTAGTGTTTGTTTGGGCAGGTCGCGCGAGGGTACGCACAGCATTTCTTCAAAGGGGAGTGCTTGGGTAAGTACCGAGCTGCCAAGCAGGCTAGGGGCAAAACGTTCGCCCTCTGTATTGGTAAAGTTGAGCAGGGCGATAGGGCGTTTGGTAACGATGTGGGCGTCGCGCAGCATTTCGAGGACTTCAAAGCCGAGTGCAAGGCTGAGTGCGCCTCCGTGCACTTGTTCGTAGGCGGTTGCGTCGAGGTGGCCGCCTATTACTACGGGAGGCAGGTCTTTTGCACCGCGATGCAAGAGCGTCATATTTCCTACGGCATCTGTGCTAGCCTGCAGCGAGAGGCTTTTTGCTAAAGCGAGTAGCTTGTCGCGGGCTTGCTTATCTTCTTGGCTCAGGGCGAGGAGTTTGTGTGTGCCGTCGGCTTGCTCTTTGGCAAACGATTGCAAATGGAGCAGGTAGCTTAGAAGGCGTTCGTGGTTAGGAGTCGCGCCTTTCAGCGGATTAAGAAGGCTTTTTAGTACCATGGTAAGCGGATAATTTGGTAAATAAGGCGTTTAGGAATTGGTAGGATTAGGGTATGTTTGCGAGCATGTGGTAGTAAGCAAGTCGTTGAAACTCTAAATTAAATAAAATATTGTACGACAACCAATTTTTTGCATTTTTTTCTTCCCAACGCATACATTTAGTGGGTACGCATGTGTGCTTTCACGGCCTCTATGCGTTCGGAAAGACGCAGCAACTCGTCTTCGGTAAGAGGGTGTGGTGCATGTTCTATACGTTCAATAAGGTTGAAGAGAGCGTACAAATCACCTACATTGCAGGCAGTGCGTGCGGCTATTTTTTCGGCCACTTGCGCATTGAGCACGGCAGTTTGCACAAAAAAATGCTCGCGAAGGAATGCTTTAAAAAATTGAATTTTTTTGAGTGCCAAGTCTGTATGTTGCTTTTTCTGAAAGTACATCTGCCCGATAGTTTCTACAAATTCGAGGGTAGTATTGGTAGGAGACCGCACAACTGGAATAACGCGTTGCCGTCGTTTGCTCTCAAAGAGTACAAAGAGCAGGAACGCCACCGTACAGAGGTAGTATGCCCACCGAAGCGCGTCGTTGGCAAGAATAAAGCGCAGCGGAGTGCGAGCTTCTTTTCGCCCAAGTGTATAGTAAGAATCCCACAAAATGGGTGCAGAAGGCAGCTGAGATAACGATTTTTCTAGGTAGTTTCGTGGTATTTCTTGTACCATACTGTAGTTAGTAAACAACAAGGGGTTAGCGTGCAGCCAGAAGTAGCCTTTTCCGTGCGGTACTTTCAAAAAATTCACTTTGTCTTTCGCATTTTGCCCCAGTGCTACTACTAGCGTATCCTCTTTGAGATAGGTGAAATACGAGGCGGTGCTGCCTTTTCGGAAAAAGTAGAGATAGCGCTCCTCGTCTATAAAATTTTCCAAAAAATAAATGCCTGTTTCTTCCTTTTGGTGCTCGTCGGTATCTTCGTCGTCGTCGGAGAATGCCCAGTCGGTACGAAGGCGCACGCCCAGAAAGTCGGTCAAATAATCGCCTAGATATTCGGTAGCAATGAAGGCATGTGCCCCGCTAGAAACAGCATTCTTGAGGGCCTGCGTATCGAGCGAGTCGGGTTCAAATCGTTGACAAATAAAAAAAAGGTTCTGTGGTGCGAACGTCTCCTCGTACACGACCTCGTACAAGCTACGGCGGTTTACGCTTGCCGGCTGTGCAAAGTAGCTTTCTAACGACTCGAAGAGGAGGTACGTGCCGTAGGGGATTGTATCGTCTTTGCTGTACGAGCGTTGCCAGTCGAGCGGGCGGGGGCGGTAGTATTCGAGCAACACAAGCCCAATAAATAAAGCACTCAGTATGAACCAATAGCGTCTGTTTGTGCGGTTCTTTTTCATCGTTGGCGCATGTTTTTATCCAGTTCCTGAAAGGCAACATCTGCGCGTTCAAACAAAGATTTTTCTACCTGAAATCCTCCGTAGTAGATACGTTCAAACCAGTAGGTAGCTTGTTGAAAGGCGGCGCGCAGCGGGGGGTGGGTAAGCTCGTTTTGCAGCTCGTAGTTAGTCTTGTCTTCTTTCCACACAAGCAGTGCGTGTACGTCTAACTGTCGGATTCGCAACAGATACGCGTATCGAATTGCGGCCCGATAGTCGCTCTGTGCGAGCGCATGTTGCAGGGCACTCTCAAAATCGGTATTTGCCCATTCTTCGGCATTGGCTATGCCCATTCCTTCGCTGCTTTGGCCGGTTTTCTGAAACAATACGGTCCGTTCTATCCCAAAAATCTTAAAAAGCGCAAAAGCAAGCAGCAAGGCAGCCACTACGTAAATACTCCCTTCCAGATACTTATTTTGCACATAGTTGGGGTTCAGCCAACTTGCAAGAAGTTGCTCAATACGTTCAAGGAGGCTATATGTTTTAGCCTTGCCTTTAAAATAGTTGAAGTCAGAGGATTGCGTGATATTTTTTAGTTTTTGCGCATCGAACTGCCGAGCGGCAGGGGCAGGCGTTTGTGCCGTTGCCTGCGGAGACTGCCTATCTGCAAGCGAGTATGCCGAGTGATTCCACAGCGTCAAACACATTACAAGTAGGTAGAGATGTCTACAAAAGTACGTCTGCCCGCTGCGGAACATGCGCAGCGATACGCTAGGCAGCATTGTGCGTAGTGTAGATTTATTGCCCAATTTGCTCAATCTTTTGTTTAAGACCAATCATTTCATATTTTTCTACGAGGCTGAAGTATTGCAGCCCCATAGCGACCCAAAATATGGGTAGGGTAAGATAATATCCTAACATAGAAAAGGCATAAGTACTTGCCTGTATCCATTCGCCAAACAACAGCTCGCTTTCGTGCAGGGAAAGGTATAGGGTAATAAGCTGAAAAGGCAGCACAAAGATGAGTTGGATAGCATAGTAAATAATAAAGATAACGACGACCAACCCGGCGACTTCGTACTTATGATGCGGATAGACCAACCGAAAGGCACGCCGAAGAGCCTGTACGTACGATAGGTTTTCAAATATTTGCATGGGGTACATGAGCAACAACGGCGTGCTTAGTACCGTAAAAAGGGCAAAAATTGCCAAAAAAAGCAGGAAAGCTAACAGAAAAAAGCCGCCAGTATTGGCAAGCGCACTACTTAGTAGGCCAAACAGCAGTGCCACAGGCAAAGTGGCCACCACGAGTATTCCAAGGTGCAGAAACGTAGTGATAGCAAGGGGAAGCACGTGAGGCTTCATGCGCGACCAACATACCGAAAGCGACATTTCTACGCGTCCACCAGTTGCCCGATACTCCTTCATCCATTCGTACAGTACGCCCAATACGGCTGCTACGCTTACATTAAAGGTAATCAGCAATAAAAAAATATAGAGCAACGCTGCGGGAAGGTCTTCTTGTGCGTCGGGCGTATTGCCCAGAGCTTCCTGCAAGCCGTTCAGCACAAAAGCGGCAAAAAACACCGCAGGCAACGATAGCTGTAGTAGTATGCTGCCTAGCGTACGAACGTTTAGGCGCAAAAACTCGAACGTAGCGTTTATAAGCTCGCCAAATGTGCGTTCTTGGTAAAACTCGATGTAAAACGGATTTCTCATGTCCGAATATAAAAAATTAATTCAGACCTACCGACTTTTTAAAAACTTGGCGAGCCTGCCAACGGTTACGTGTATAAGTTCACTATTCTTTAAAAAAACGACGTGCTATGACGATACGCCCCCGTTGCATTGAGTTACACTACCTGCCTTGCATCGCCTACTTTGCAGCCATTCAGCAGGCCGAAGTGCTGTATCTCGAAGCGCACGAGACGTTTCAGAAACAGAGTTACCGCAACCGCTGCTACCTTGCCACTTCGCAGGGGCGCGAGCGGCTTACCGTGCCGGTACTAAAAGCAAACCGCCACACACCGATTCGGGCAGTGGAGATAGACTACCGCGAGCCTTGGCACATAAAACAATGGCGCACTTGGCAAACTGCGTATGCCAAAGCCCCTTTTTTTGAGTTCTATGCCGACTCGTTTTGGGAAGTTTTGCAACGTCGGCCTCGCTTTCTGTTCGATTTAAACGAGCAATTCCTGACAGTTTGTCTGTATCACCTGAATCTTAGTCCTACGATTCGTCATACTGACAGCTACCAAAGGGAAATTTCGGGTGCTATGGAAGACCTACGCGACAAAATTCACCCCAAGCGCACAAATGGTATTATTCATGCAAAGCAGTACGTGCAGGTCTTTGGTGGCCCCTTTCAAGAAAATCTTAGTATTTTAGACCTGCTGTTCTGCGAAGGGCCTCACGCGCTCCCCATTTTGCAAGCAACCCACGCTTCTTTCCATGCGTTTTAAACTACGTTGGGCAGAGCAAACGCTTGTGCCCACTCCCCGTAAGATGTTAAAAAGAAGCTAACAACTTCCCCTTTTTGTGAACAGAAACAGAAAACATAGAATTTATCTTCCGATTCGTTTTGTTTTTTCTGAATGTTCTACTACATTTATAAGCATGTATCTTAACGCATTTATTTCAAATAGCTATGGAAGCTAAGTTTTCAAACAGAGTAAAAGAAGTCATATCCTTAAGCAGAGAAGAAGCCCTGCGGCTCGGACATGATTACATCGGCACAGAACATCTGTTGCTCGGAATGATTCGGGAAGGCGAAGGCGTTGCAGTGGCATTGCTCAAAAAACTCGGTGTCGAGTTGGATGAGTTGAGAGACACTATCGAACAAGCAACCCAAAGTACCGCTACCCATAATGTGAAAAATCTTGCGAACATTCCCCTGACCCGTCAGTCGGAAAAGGTACTGAAAATTACGTACCTAGAAGCAAAGATTTTTAAATCGCAACTTATTGGCACAGAGCATCTTATTCTCTCTATTCTGCGAGATGAGGATAACCTTGCCACACAAATCTTGCATCGCTTCGATGTTACCTACGAGGTCATCAAAGAACTCCTCGAATACCAAGGCGATAACCCTATGGCCGCCGATACCGACGAAGGCGACGAAGATTCTTCGCGCATGTTTGGCGGGGGAGGTTCGCAGCGCAGCAGTACCGAATCGCGCGGCACCGAAAAGTCAAAGACCCCCGTGCTCGATAATTTTGGGCGCGACCTGACCCGCTACGCCGAAGATGGCAAACTCGACCCTATCGTAGGGCGCGAGAACGAAATTGAGCGCGTAGCCCAAATCCTGAGCCGTCGGAAAAAAAACAACCCTATCCTTATTGGCGAACCCGGTGTAGGAAAAACGGCTATCGCCGAAGGGCTTGCTCTCCGCATTGTGCAAAAGAAAGTCTCGCGGGTGCTCTTTGGCAAACGCGTCGTTACGCTCGACCTCGCCTCCCTTGTGGCGGGCACCAAGTACCGTGGGCAGTTCGAAGAGCGCATGAAGGCTGTAATGAACGAGCTAGAAAAAGCCCCTGAAGTCATCCTATTCATCGATGAAATTCATACGATTGTAGGCGCAGGTGGCGCGTCGGGTTCGCTCGATGCCTCCAACATGTTCAAGCCTGCCCTCGCCCGAGGCGATATTCAATGTATTGGTGCCACCACGCTCGACGAGTACCGCCAATATATCGAAAAAGATGGAGCCTTAGCACGTCGTTTTCAAATGGTTATGGTGGACGCTACGAGCCCGGAAGAGACAATAGAAATTCTCGATAACATCAAAAACAAGTACGAGGAGCATCACCGCGTAAGCTATACCGAGGAGGCGATAAAGGCCTGTGTAAAACTTTCGGACCGCTACATCTCCGACCGTTTCTTGCCCGATAAGGCTATCGACGTGCTCGACGAGGCCGGTGCGCGGGTGCACATCAACAACATCCATGTGCCCGACGAAATCGTGAAGCTCGAAGAACAAATCGAGAACATCAAAAAGGAAAAAAATAAGGTTGTAAAAAGCCAGAAATACGAAGAAGCCGCTCAACTTCGCGACCGCGAAAAACGCCTTCTCGAAGAGCTACACAACGCCAAAGACCGTTGGGAACGCGAAACAAACGAGAAAATTTATCCGGTGGACGAAGAAAATGTGGCAGAGGTGGTCGCCATGATGACGGGCATTCCCGTAAACCGTGTGGCGCAAAACGAAGGACAAAAGCTGCTCGGCATGAAAGACCAACTCACCGGCAGGGTAATTGGGCAAGAAGAGGCTATTGCTAAACTCGCTAAGGCGATACAGCGCACGCGAGTAGGCTTGAAAGACCCCAAAAAGCCCATAGGTTCGTTCATTTTTTTGGGCCCTACCGGCGTAGGAAAAACCGAACTAGCCAAAGTGCTTGCCACTTACCTGTTCGACAAGGAAGACGCACTCGTGCGGATTGACATGAGCGAGTACATGGAAAAATTCTCTGTATCGCGCTTGGTGGGGGCACCTCCGGGCTATGTGGGCTATGAAGAAGGGGGGCAACTCACCGAAAAAATCCGCCGTAAGCCCTACAGCGTAGTGCTGCTCGATGAGATTGAAAAGGCTCACCCCGACGTATTCAACCTCCTGTTGCAGGTACTCGACGACGGCATCCTTACCGACGGACTCGGTCGTCGGGTAGATTTCCGTAACACAATCATTATCATGACCTCAAACATTGGCGTACGCGACCTGAAAGACTTCGGTGCAGGCATTGGTTTCTTTGGTGCGTCGGCGGCTAACCAAGACGAGGTGATGAAAAGCACCATACAAAGTGCCCTCAAAAAGGCATTTTCTCCAGAATTTTTGAACCGTCTCGACGACGTGATTGTGTTCAACTCGCTCGACCGCGACCACATTCACAAAATCATAGACCTTGCCCTGCGCAAACTCTACGACCGCATAGAGACGCTCGGATACAAAATAGAGCTATCCTTACCTGCCAAAGATTTTCTTTCGGAAAAAGGATACGACCCGCAATACGGTGCTCGCCCGCTAAATCGCGCTATCCAGAAATTCCTTGAAGACCCTATCGCAGAGGAGTTGCTGAAAGGCGAAATTGCAGAGGGAGATATCATCGTGGTCAACTTTGGGGAAGGGGACGAGGAACTGACTATTTCTATTCGCAAACCTTCGCCTGCAAGCCTCGACTCCTAAGCACTCGATAGCTTGCATACCACAAAGGCAACTTCCTTGAGGAGGTTGCCTTTTTCTTTTTTTGCCTATTCGTTGTGCGATTACCTAAAAAGTGCAGACAAATTTTTATTTTTAAGGACAGATTTTTTTTCACCTAACCTTAGTATGCACATGCCAATACAACGCCCTTTCAATTTTCATGCGTGGATAGACGAGCACCGTCATCTGCTCAAGCCGCCGGTAGGAAACCAACAAGTTTACAAAGGCAACGAAGACTATATTGTAATGGTCGTAGGAGGACCAAATGCCCGGAAAGATTACCACTACAACGAAGGCGAAGAGTTCTTTTACCAGCTAGAGGGAAACATGACGCTCAAAATTATGGAAGAAGGCAAGCCAGTAGATATTCCTATTCGCGCAGGGGAGATTTTCTTACTGCCGCCCAAAGTGCCTCATTCGCCCCAACGCGAGGCCAATTCGGTAGGGTTGGTCATCGAGCGCTACCGCAAAGAGAGCGAGCAAGATGGCTTTCTGTGGTTTTGCGAATCGTGTAATCACCTCTTGTTCGAGAAATATTTCGGCCTGACCGACATCGTAAAACAACTCCCTGAAGTGATGAAAGAATTTTACGACTCTGAAGAGCTGCGTACCTGCAAACAGTGTGGTGCGCTGATGGAAAAGCCCTAGCCGAGTAAGGCGCGGAAGCTATGCTGCGCAGCGGTGCTCCATCGGTGTGCTTCGTGCAGAGGCAGCCGGTAAGCAAGTTTCAAAAAATCCTTCTCGA
Organism: uncultured Roseobacteraceae bacterium; assembly: GCA_964444995.1. Taxonomy (GTDB): domain Bacteria; phylum Bacteroidota; class Bacteroidia; order Cytophagales; family Flammeovirgaceae; genus CAYUJH01. The sequence continues at coordinate 11,996 of CAYUJH010000021.1, forward strand.
ATAGGTGCGCGTGTTGTGTTCCCGGCGCTGCCGAAGAGAGTAGAAGGTAGTTGTCGGGGCGGAAATGATAGACCCACGGAGAAGACGGATGCACACACAGATAGACTTCGTGGGAGGGAAGCGTTTGGAGGCGAAGTGGGAGAGTTTTACGGTAGCGTTGTAGCGGTTCGCCGGCAAGGTGCAGGACAAAGCTAAACGCATCGCCCCACCAAAACATATTGCGGAAGGCAAACACATTGCGCTGCCCGAAAAAGCGTGGGGCATCGGAAACAAGATAGGGGAGGTCTTCGTAGCGCTCGCCCCGCGCTACTTTGCCCGTAGCCGACTCTGCAAAAATCCCCTCTGCATACGGTGCAATGCAATCGGTTTGGGCGAGTTGCCAAGCGTGCAGGCTGGCAAATGTTTCTGCAATTTGCCCCATTACCTGCTGCTTGGTGCGCAGAAAATCGGCATCGTGCAAATACGAGAGTGTTTTTTGGGAAAACTGCATGGTTGAAGCTTAGTTTTTTTTTAATTTTTTAAGAGCATTTTATCATAAATAAAGAACTGCATGAGGTGAAAAAGTTTTAAATTTATTGTCCAGTTAAAGAAAAGCACTATTAGCAAAAATCTATCCAACTTTAAAAACCTTTTAACAGGCTTTTCGTTTGATTGGGTTATCCTAGTGCTGCTGAAACAAGCACTTTTGCGCGGCCGGTAGTACGCTGCCAGTACGCTGCAAAAACTTTTTATACTTTCCACTCTTAATGGCTACCTCGTATGCAAAAGCTCAATATCAGCACATCGCTCACCCAGTCGCTTTCTCCGCAGCAGATTCAATTCATTAAACTCTTACAAATTCCGACTGCCGAGCTGGAGGCGCGTATAGAAGAAGAGCTGGAAATCAACCCTGCCCTTGAAGAAGGACGCGAAGAGGTTGCCGACGAATTTGCCGATGAGTTTTCCAACACCGACGACTACACCGCCGACGACTACGAAACTAATAAAATGGAAGATATTGACGTAGGTGAGTATATCCACGACGATTTTGGCGGGTATAAAATGCAAGG
>CAYUJH010000022.1:0-6586 GCA_964444995.1 uncultured Roseobacteraceae bacterium
CGAGTGGTAAGGCTTATTTTTTTATCTTCTGCCCCTCGCCGAAAGCGAAAATTGAGCATTCCGCCAAACTGCGTGCCATATTGCAACGAAGCCGCTCCCCGCACAATTTCTATGCGTTCGAGGGCTTCAGCTGGAGGCGTGTAGTACGATTCAGGATAACCCAGCGCATCGGCCGAAATGTCGTAGCCGTTTTGGCGAACATTGAAATTCGACGTGCGATTGGGGCTAAGCCCTCTGCCACCGATGCCTAGCTGCAAGCCAGCTTGGTCGCTTTCCCAAATATTCAGCCCTGTAATGCGCGAGTACACCTGCCGCGCGTTGTTTGTTGCTGTATTTACCAACATTTCTTGCAATAAAATGACCTCTGTTTTGCGCCCATCGTACACACCAAAATTCTCGACCGACTGTAGGCGCGAAGCTGCAAACCCTTCTTCTTTTTGTGCCTGCACCACTACATCCTCCAGCATGTTTTCTAGGTCTTGCAATAAAAATGTAATCTCTTTCGCGTTGGCGCGTAGGTCAAGTACGCGCTCCTCTGTTTTTTTCCCCAAACAAAATGCTACTAAGGTATGCGTGCCGGCAGGGACGCTCGAAAAATAAAACCGTCCTTCCGCATCGGTTTCGGCGAGCAGGTTTGTCTCTTTTACCACCACTTTTGGCGTGCCCATGCAAGGTTCGCCTTTGGCTTGTACCGTACCCGAAATTTCGAATACCTGTGCATGTGCTGCGTACATGTGGGCAGTGCATAGAAGGAGCGTCATCCATCCTGCAAACCATGAGCCTTGCCTTTGGTGGTTCGTGCCTTCTTGGTATCTTTTTTTAAGGTTGTACAACATGTTCGGTATCTTTTTTATAGGATAATATCCACTTTTTCGGGGCAAATGTGTCGGTGTGTTTGAGTAGGTCGGTGTGTGGGTCAATGAGCAGCTGGCTAGGGCGAGCATTGAGGGTAACATAGACTTCCGCACGGACCTGCGGAGCGGCTACACCTCGTTGTTCGTAGTACTCGCCCAGAAAATGTGCAAACTGAAGAATCATATCGGGCTGCATAGCCATCTGCTTTTCCTGATGCGGATTCAGAAATTCACTCGTATCAACCACGCCCTCTCGGCCTGTGCGTCCGTCTTTTACATAAAAAGTGGCTGTACCTGCTTTCTCCATCAGCATTACGCGCCAGCCGTATCGGTAGCCTTGCTCGGTCCAGAACAGGTTTCCTTCGTAGAGCAAAAACCGCCACGGGAAAAGAAGTTGAAAGATGAAATGTAAAGCGAGCAAGCCTGCCAATATGCGTTCTCTCGGCGTAACCGGCGTAGTAGGCGCAGGCGTGGCAGGGTATTGTTGGCGTTGGAAATCGAAGAAAATGAGCGTCCCTCCCATCATCACAAGTGGAAATACGCCAATCTGAAAAAGTACCCCGGTAAGCGAATGAAAGACAACAACGGTAAAATAAGCCCACAGGCGCGTGAGCCTGTACAGCAAGAAAAAAACGATAAGGCAATCGTACAACATGCCAAACCATGCAAAAAGATAGGGCGTAGCTGGGAGGGTGAATAAGGGCCCGAGGATGGGCATTTTATCGTGCGCAGGCAGCCATATTTTGAGCGGCAGAGCCAGTACGAGCCAGTCGTAGTTTATTTTGGCGAGCCCTGCATAGATATACACAATCGCTATCTGGCACTTGAAAATGAGCGGAACCCACCGAGGCAGCTGCGCCTGAGTATCCCACACCGGCGGCGGCGAGGGCACTAGGCAAAGCAGGGCGCACACAATGCTCACATAGTAGTAATGGTTTAGGTAGTAGGTCAGGTCTATGAGTTCGGTGTAGGTAAACGTAAGAAACAACGCCACTGCGGAAAGACGATAGACCCATCTTGCGCCTAACATAACTCCAAAAGCGGCGATAATCATCAGGTAGTGGAGGGCGTAGAGCGCAGGCGCAGGCAAGGGTTCTATCCATTCAAAACACCAGTATTTGAAGTGGAACAGAGGCACTGTATAGTGGTCTTCTATCCAGCCAAGCCACATAAAACGCACAGTACTCAACACCATGAGCAGGCCAAAAACTGCCCGAAATACAGAAAAGGGAGTCGCCGAAACGCGCTCCCTTAGCATAGCCGAGAGAGTCCCGACTCTGAAAAACCTTCTGTGCTCTGCGGTGAGAAAAATCTTTAACACAAAACGATATGCGTTTACATCGTACAAAATAGCCTAACATTTACATGCTTGGAAAACTCAAAGCTCCTCATTGCTCTGATTTTTAAGGATTTCCCAATCCTTTTTTCTTTCAGCACGCAGCCTAGAGGTGCTCCTTTTTTACAGCTTAGTCGCCGTCGCCACTGCTAAACGTGATGGCAATGCCGAGCAAAGAAGACATGTCGCTTTTATAGAAGCGGGTATGTTTTTGGAGTTCGGTGTGCAGCCTCTCTACCGGAGCAGGGGCGCTTTGAATTTGCACGGCAAGGGGCGAGGCACTTGGTACGGATGCCAGCGCAGTGGTTACCTCCGTCATTTGTGCCTCTGTGGCTGCAATGAGTGCGTTTCCACCTTCTACCGACTCCAAATATTCGCGAAAGCCTATGCCATTTTGACCTTCGCGGCTTCGGCCATGCCAAATATTTTCTATGGCCGTAAGGTGCGCGGCAAGCATAGCAAGCGATTGACCAGAATAATAGGCTTCTACAAGTTGTGGTTCGGCTTGTACTTGGCCGGGGCGTTTACCCAACGGTAAGCCTAGTTTGAAATTTTTAGCGGTTTCAAAACTTTTGACAAACTCGTTGTAGAGCATTGAAGTGCTGCTGCCCACATCTGTTCCCACATTCTGCGTAAATTCAGCGGCGTAGTTTCCCTGCCATGCGGTCAGCACGTCTTCTACCCTGCGTTTGATATCAGCTACTGCGCCCAATAAAAACGCCTTTCTATTTTCTTCGGCAAAACGCTCGGCTATTTGGCTGGGGGTGCTTTGGGAGTCGAAAATCAAGTACTCTACGGCTAAAAAGCCACGCGCATCGCGGTTGAAATCGTTGAAGTTAGGTGTTCCGGCAATCGCAGCTTCTATTTTTTGCACTGCCACGGGAAAAGTTGCAATTTCTTCTAGCAGACTTTTGCGAATACCTTGCTCGCCGGCCGGTCCGAAATTATACGCATTGGCATATTGCCACGATGTATAAGCCGCTCCCCACGCACTCTGCACCTCGGCAAGGGTAGCTGCATTAGGGGTTTTCGTAAAGGCTTCCGTACGTATATTCAGGGTAGTAAGCGTAGCCTGTAGGTCGGTATAGGCAGGGATAATGAGGTTCTGAGCCACATTTTCGAGCATTTTTGCTCTATCAAAGCGGCTTTCGTCGGGAAAGACGTTTTCGCTGTTGGTACAAGAAAATATTCCCACTAGAGTACCCAACAGGAGCAGGGAGCTGGTGTAAAATAGTCTTTTCATTGTGTGTTTTTTTTCGGTATGCGATACGCAAAGATACATCTCTTTTCTTAAATTAGATTTGGTCTAAATCAATTCTTGTGGAAGAATTGCCCTTGTACGAGGGTGATTTTTCTAAAATTATCGTACACAGCTACAAAAAACCCTCTAAGAAGGTAGCTTTACCTGCTCAGAGGGCTTCGAAGCGCTAGGCAGATAGAAGAAACTTATCTGCCTTGTTCGTTGACCCAGTTTTTCTTGAAGTCTTCTATGTCTTGCGTACTGAAGTCGTAGAGTGTTTTGAGCTGCTCGATAACCTGCGTGAGCTTAGGAAGTTCGTTTACAGGGTCGGTTGCAAACTTGTACGACGTGGGCGTAGCGTTGTAAGGCGCATTAAGCAAGACGAGCAGTTGGTCGATTTGCGTGTCGCTGATGCGCTTGTGGGCCTGAGGAATCGTGCGCCACCCGTGCAAGAAACCAACCGCCTCACCATACGCATGAAGGGCAGTACCTACCTGGCTCGGAGTGGGGTTGGTCGCACTCAATCCGCTGATGGTAGAATGACAGTAGTTGATAATCGTAGCAACATTTGCTTTTTCCCAAAGCAATTTTAGCTCTGCAATCGCTTCTTCTTTTTCGGTTTGGTACGTGCTCCCCCCTTTTGTAGCTGCTTGGAGTTTCAAGAAAGCGTTTTTTGTCTGCGTGTATAAGCCGTTGCCATCGTTTTTATCGCGGCGGGCAGCATAATTTGCCATAAAACGGTCGCGTACTTCAGAGGCTACGTTGTTTGAACTTGAGTTGGAGAATACCGGCGTAGCACCAAAAATAGCCAGCACTTGGTCCACGTTCTCGGCCGTCATGGCCGGCGAAAAAAGTGTAGTAGCATGGTTGTAAAGTGCCGCGCTAAATAGCCCTTTTTCTACGAGTTGTTCTATTTCAAGTCCGTTTTCATCGAACAGATAACCGCCGAGCGTTCCGCCTTGCCCTGTAGGGATACCGGGGGTGTATGTACCGCCGCTTGCCCGCGCTAGGTTTTCAAACCACCCATCCGCTGCTTGCAAACGCCCAGCGTAGTAGGTAGTGGCCACGGCTTCTAGGTTCGGATTTCCTGCTTTGAAAAGGGTTTCAAGGGCTTCTTTGGTTACTGTTTCGCCACGTCGGCCTCGTTGGGCTTCGGCCGTGAGGGCTGCAAGCTGACTCAAGACGGCGCGCTGCGTGGTGGTCGCCGAAGAAAAGGTTGCCGCATCGTACGCAGCAGGAATTTCGAGCTGCGGACGTGTATTTTCGTCGTCGTTGTTGCAAGAAAAAAGAGCAACGCTGAGAAGAAGTAGCCAGACCGTAGAGATTGAAATACTGTGAGAAGAATGGTTCATAAGGTTGGTACTTAGAGGATTGAACATAAAATACTTAGATAGTTTGAAAATGCCTTTTGAGCATTTAAGAGGGGCAAATATAGAAAAGTCAATATTTATTTAAACTAATTCTAAATAATTTTTTCCAGAAAAAATGGCCCCACCTATAAAAAACACACTAAAAAGAGTGTTTTTTTAAGTTGATGAGCATTGGTCTCCCTGCCCTTCGCCCCAGAAATTCTTTGCTAAAAATATGCGCCCTTTACTTGGCATGTCGGACTTCAAGTACCTCAATCACCTCGTCGAGCGCGATTTCTTTGGCGGCTAGGAGCACCAAGAAATGATACAGCAAATCGGCAGCTTCGCCCAAGAACAAGTCTTTGTTGTCGTCTTTAGCCTCGATGACGAGTTCGACGGCTTCTTCGCCTACTTTTTGGGCTATTTTGTTGATGCCTCTTTCAAACAAACTTTTGGTGTACGAACTGCCTGCCAGCGCAGTCTTTCTCGTCTCAATTACACGGCTTAATTTCTCTAAAAACAGGCTTTTTCCTGCATTGCTATCGGTGAAGCAGGTTGCTGCGCCTGTGTGGCACACCGGCCCGACGGGCGTAGCCTGCACCAAAATCGTATCGCGGTCGCAATCAGTACAAACCGATTCGAGGCACAAAAAATTGCCAGAAGTTTCGCCCTTTGTCCAGAGAGCTTGGCGGCTTCGGCTGTAAAAAGTTACTTGCTTGGTTTCGAGCGTTTTGGCGAGTGCTTCGCGGTTCATAAATCCAACCATCAACACGTTTCTCGTGCTGCTATCCTGTACCACCGTGGGCACTAAGCCATCGGCATATTTTTCAAAGTCAATCGAGAGGTTCGTCATTATCATCAAGCCTTATAAGCGTATCGGAATGTGTTGTACATGTAAAAATTCTTTGAGCGTAGGGATAGGAATTTCCCCAAAGTGGAAGATACTTGCCGCAAGGGCAGCATCTGCGCCATTGTTGCGAAAAATCTCAACGAAATGCTCCATAGTACCCGCCCCGCCCGAGGCGATGACGGGGATGTTGAGATGTTGCGTAAGGTACGCAGTCAGTTCTAGGGCAAAGCCAGCTTTCGTGCCGTCGTGATCCATGGAAGTGAGCAAAATTTCGCCGGCGCCCCGCTCCTCTACCTCTTTTGCCCACGGGATTGTGTGGCGTTCGGTGGCTTCGCGGCCGCCCTTTACGTGCACAATGTGCTCGCCGTGTACGTGGCGCGAGTCAATCGCAACGACCACGCACTGCGAACCAAAGGCATCTGCCAACCGGTTGACGAGCGAGGGGTCTTTTACCGCCGCCGAGTTGATAGACACCTTGTCGGCACCGGCAGCGAGCAGCGCAGCCACGTCGGCTACTTCGCTGATGCCGCCACCTACGGTGAAGGGAATGTTGATTTGCTGCGCAACACGGCGGACGAGGTCCACAAGGGTTTTTCGCTTTTCTACCGTGGCGGTGATGTCGAGAAAAACGAGTTCGTCGGCACCTTGCTCGCTGTACAGCCGCGCCAGTTCCACGGGGTCGCCAGCATCGCGCAGGTTTTCAAAGTTTACGCCTTTGACCGTTTTTCCGTCCTTAATATCGAGGCAGGGGATGATTCGTTTGGTGAGCATATCGGTACGTTTATACAAGATACGGGCGCAGGGCGGCTTCAGGCAGGCGGCCTTCGTAAAAGGCTTTCCCCACCACGACCGCAGGAATACCCGCTGCGTTGAGCTGTTCAATATCTTCGATGCCGCTCACCCCACCGCTCGCTATGAGGTACAAGGCAGGGAATTGCTGCAAGATTTCTTGGTAAA
>CAYUJH010000022.1:6596-12870 GCA_964444995.1 uncultured Roseobacteraceae bacterium
CAGGGCCGTTGAGCATCCCGTCGCGGCTAATTTCGGTGCAAAGCACTTGCGTTACCCCCTTTTTGGTGTATTGGTCTAGGAAATCGAACACCGAAATTTCGGCGGTTTCCTGCCAGCCGTGTATAGCAATTTGCCCTTCTTTGGTGTCGGCTGCCAAGATGATGCGCTCCGTGCCGTAGTCGAGCACCCACTCCTCGAAGCGTTCGCGCTGTTTTACGGCAATGCTACCGCATGTAACCATCTGTGCGCCAGCATCGAAAAGTGCTTTTAGGTCGGCTTCGGTGCGTACGCCCCCGCCGTAGTCGAGCACGAGATTCGTCTGGGTAGCTATGCGCTCCAACACTGCGCGGTTGTGCTTATCTTGTTGCTTGGCGGCGTCGAGGTCCACCAAGTGCAGCCGCCGAAAGCCTATGCCTTCAAATTGCTTGGCTACTTCGAGGGGGTCTTGGTGATAGACCGTTTTTTGCGCAAAATCGCCCTGCACGAGGCGGACGCAGTTGCCTTCTACGAGGTCAATCGCTGGTATAATCTCTATCATGTTATACATCTAAAAAATTTTGGAGAATTTTCGCGCCTACACGGCTGCTTTTTTCGGTATGAAATTGCAGGGCGTAGAAATTATCTTTGTGCAAGGCGGCACTGAACGGCACGCCGTAGTCGGTTTGGGCGATAGTAAACGCATTGAGTTCGGCGTAATAACTGTGCACAAAATAAACAAAGTCGCCCTCGGAAAGCCCTGAAAATAACGGACTTTGCAGGTGCGTGAGTCGGTTCCATCCCATTTGGGGTACTTTCAGCCCTACCTGTTGGGGGAAACGCCGCACGCGGTTGGGGAAAATACCCATGCAGGGCGTATCGTTTTCTTCGGAATGTGCGCAGAGGAGCTGCAAGCCCACGCAAATACCCAAAACGGGCTGGGTTAGCTGTGCAATTACCTTGTCTAAGTTTCTCGCTTTCAGATAGTTCATCGCCGAGCGAGCTTCGCCCACACCGGGGAAAATGACCTTGTCGGCCTTGGCGATATCTTCGGCCGAGTCGGTTACAGTGGGGTGTACGCCCAAGCGATTTAGCGCGTAAATGACCGACTGTGTGTTGCCGGCATTGTATTTAATAAGTGCAATTTCCATGAATTACTCGTTGGCATGGGCGCGGCCGAAAAAGGTTTCAACGAACGCCATTTTGTTGAAAATCTGCAAATCTTCTATTTTTTCCCCTACGCCGATGTATTTTACGGGTATTTTGAACTCGTCGGAGATGCCGATGACCACGCCGCCTTTGGCCGTGCCGTCGAGTTTGGTGATAGCAAGGGAGGTTACTTCGGTGGCTTTGGTGAACTCTCGCGCCTGAATGACGGCGTTTTGCCCCGTGCTGCCGTCGAGCACGAGCATTACCTCGTGGGGCGCATCGGGGATGACCTTCTGAATGACGCGGCGAATTTTGCCCAGTTCGTTCATCAGGTTCACTTTGGTATGCAGGCGGCCTGCCGTATCAATGATAACGATGTCGGCATTTTGCTCCACGCCTGCTTTGGCCGCGTCGTAGGCTACCGAGGCTGGGTCGGTGTTCATCCCATGCGAGACGACGGGCACGCCCGAGCGTTCGCCCCACATCTTGAGCTGCTCCACCGCCGCAGCACGGAAGGTATCGGCCGCGCCCAAGATTACTTTTTTGCCACTGTTTTTGTATTGTGAAGCGAGTTTACCTATCGTGGTGGTTTTGCCTACGCCGTTTACGCCCACTACGAGCAAAATGTAGGGCTTTTTTCCTGCGGGCAGGCTGAAGTCTTCTACGTCTTCGGTCTTGTTTTCGGCGAGCAAACCGGCAATTTCTTCGCGCAAAATGCGGTCGAGTTCGGAGGTGTTCACGTACTTATCGCGGGCGACGCGCTCTTCGATGCGGCGAATGACTTTCAGCGTAGTTTGCACGCCCACGTCGGAGGTAACGAGAATTTCTTCCAATTCGTCGAGCACCTCGTCGTCCACTTTAGACTTACCAACAACGGCTTTGCCTAGCTTGGTAAAGAAGTTGTCTTTCGTTTTGGCGAGTCCTTGGTCGAGCGACTCTTTTTTTTCCTTGGTAAAAAACTTTTTAAAAAAACTCATAGGGCATCAATGATTTAGTGGCGTGCATATTTGGACACCTATCGGGCACATGGGCGCATCGTCTGTACGCGTGTGTGTCGCCGCGCGCCCTGCGTGCCATGCAGCGAAGATAGCACACAGCCCTTGTACTTGGGTAATTTTATTGCGTTTCGCCGCGTAAGCGATGTGCAAAATCGGTATATCCGCGCAACGAAGCGGTTTGGGCAAGTCAGGTCTTATAAATCATTAAAAATCAGACACCTTACATCGAAAATCTTTGTATCGCATACATCGTGGGTATAAAACAAAAAACCCTACACGCAGGTAGGGTTTCTTTGCCAAAGAAATCGAGAATCTTTAACCTTTTTTCAATACATCTTGGATACGGTCTTCAGGTACAATTTCCTCGCGGAACGTGATAGCACCCGTTTTCTCTGACCGTACAGAACGAATTACTTTTGCAAACTTTATGCCCCCTTCTTTCTTGAGGGTCGCAACTACTTTCTTAGCCATGATTACTTAATTTCGCGGTGAACAGTATATTTTCTCAAGATAGGGTTATACTTTTTAAGCTGCAAACGCTCGGTAGTATTTTTTCTGTTTTTCGTGGTGATGTAGCGCGAAGTGCCCGGCATTCCACTGTCTTTGTGTTCGGTGCATTCCATGATTACCTGCACGCGGTTTCCTTTCTTAGCCATTGTCTATTTCGTTTTTGAGGTGAACCAAAAATTATACAGCTACTCCTTTTGCACGAGCCTCTTGCAAAACAGCCGTAATGCCCTTTTTATTAATCGTTCTGAGCACCGACGAACATACTTTCAACGTAACCCAACGGTCTTCTTCGGGCACATAAAAACGCTTTTTGTGCAAGTTAGGAGAAAATTTACGCTTTGTTTTCACGTTGGAGTGCGAAACGTTGTTTCCTACACGCACTCTTTTGCCCGATATATCACAAACTTTTGCCATGACAAACCTTTATTTTTTTATGAATGAATGATGTTTCTAAAGATTTCTTTTTGGGAACGAACCCAAAAGAATAACCCACCTAATTGATACAATCAGGTAAATTTGAGGGTGCGAATATCGGAAAACTTCTCAGTTTGTCCAAAGATTTTTTGTAAAATCTTGAAAAACAAGCGAAAAATTATGCCCCAAGTGCCTCTTGCATCGCTACGTAGTGGGCCGCTACAATCGCCTCGATGTGCTCTTCTTCGAGGGCGGTGGAAAGGAACAGGCTCTCGTACTGCATGGGTGCCAGATAGATTCCCTGCCGCAACATGGCGTGGAAATAGCGTTTAAATTGCTCTAAATCAGAGGTTTGTGCATCGGTAAAGTTGTGTACGGGCTGCGCGGTGAAGAATTGGCTAATCATAGAACCTAGCTGGTTGACCGTGTGGTGTACGCCCAGTTTTTCGAGGTTGGCGCGTATGCCAGCGTGGAGTGCCTTGCCCCGCGCTTCGAGTTCGGCGAAAATTTCGGGATGGTTGCGCAAATAGGTAAGCAGCGCAAGCCCAGCCGCCATAGCAATAGGGTTGCCAGAGAGCGTACCCGCTTGATAGACCTTGCCCACCGGCGAGACACAATCCATGATTTCGCGCTTGCCGCCATACGCGCCTACGGGCATTCCGCCACCGATGACTTTGCCCAGCGTGGTTAGGTCGGGGGTAACGCCGAGGAGTTCCTGCGCCCCACCGGCGGCAAGGCGGAAACCGGTCATTACTTCATCGAAAATCAGGACGATGCCGTGTTGGTCGCAGAGCGTGCGCAGCCCTTCGAGGTAGCCGGGCTTGGGCAGTACGCAGCCCATATTGCCCGCTACTGGCTCTACAATAATCGCGGCGATTTGCCCCAAATTTTGTGCGATGAGCGCTTCTACGGCAGGCAGGTCGTTGTAGGGGGCGGAAAGCGTATCTTGAGCCGTGCCTTTGGTAACACCGGGGCTGTTGGGCGTACCAAACGAAGCCGCCCCGCTACCGGCAGCGATTAAAAATGAGTCGCCATGCCCATGATAACATCCTTCAAACTTGATGAGCTTGTCGCGGCCAGTGTAGCCTCGCGCTACCCGTATCGCCGACATGGTGGCCTCTGTGCCCGAATTGACCATGCGGACTTTTTCTACCGAGGGTACCATTTGGGTAATCAACTCGGCCATTTCCACTTCGCGGCGCGTGGGTGCGCCAAACGATAGCGATTGCCCAAGAGCTTGGCGCACAGCCTCTTCTACAACCGGATGCGCGTGCCCCAAAATCATGGGTCCCCACGAGTTGATAAGTTCGATGTATCGGTTGCCGTCCTCGTCGTACAGGTAAGGTCCTTTGGCAGAAACGATGAACGGAGGTGTGCCCCCCACGGCGCGAAAGGCGCGCACCGGCGAGTTGACCCCTCCGGGTATGTAGTGGTTGGCACGTTCGAGCAGTGCCGCGCTAGTAGGTAACGAGCGTTCCATAGGTAAACTAATTTTTATTGCTGCGTGTGTAATGTAACTGTGTATAGAATACTTTGTGCGTGTTTTTGTGCAAATATGCCGCGTTAGAGCCAAAATCGATACGAAACGGCGGGCAACACGGTAAATAAGTAAAGTTTTATGACTTCGGTCGTCGAAGGATTGATAGTGCTTTGTCTGAAAAGATAGGTATAGGGATTTTTTCTGCCATAAAAATTGTAAACAGAAAAGTTAAATTCTCCGCGAAACGTTTCTGCCTCCGGTTTGCGGCGCAAGGTAAGCGAGAGGTCGAGCCGGTGCGTTTCGGGCAGGCGGAAGGCGTTGCGCGAGGTGTAATACGGCAAGATAAGGCCGTTTTGTTCGTACTGCCCTGCCGGAAAACTGAACGCTACCCCAGAGGCAAACAGCCAATTCGCAGCCAACGAAACGCGCTTGTTGACGGTATGACTCAACAGCAGCGAGAGGTTGTGCCGGCGGTCGGTCGAGGTTGGGTAGGGCACCCCTTCGTTAATGCCTTCAATTTGCTGGAAACTTTTGGCGTAGGTATAGGCAAGTGTGCCCTGCAATTTGCCTTTTTCTTTGCTAATCATCAGCTCGGCACCGTACGTTCGGTTTTGCCCCAAAAGGACTTCGGTTTCGAGATGGTCGTTTAAGAAAATATTGGCAGAGGGCTTGAAGTCGACCGGATTGCGCGTAATACGGTAGTAGGCCTGTGCGGAAAGCCGATACTGCCCGTCGGTGCGCTTTCGGAAATATCCTACCGAAAAAAAGTCAGCATATTGGGCGGGCATATAGGCGTTTGAGGGTATCCAAAGGGTAAGCGGCGGTACTATACCCGGGTTAGAAAGCAGGTGCAGGTACTGAAACATACGCGTATATGTGCCTTTGAGCGCACTGCTCGGCGCAAAGCGGTAACTGAAAGAAAGGCGCGGCTCCCAGCCGTGCTGGCTGTCATAGATTTCGCCGGGTGCGAAGAACTCCTGCCCTACGATGTTGCCCTCGTTGGTGTTTGGCGATACCACCTGCGCGACATTGTACCGATAGATGCTGTTTGGCCCTACGTGGTCGAAGCGGCTGAAGCGCAGCCCAACACGCGTACTTAGTCGCTTAAACAGGGTATATTCCAACTCGGCAAAGGCGGCACTTTCCCATACAAAGGTGGGGGCAATGCGCTCGGGCACAATGCGCGAGAGCGAGTCGAGCGGTTCGAGTGCGCCGAGGTTGTAGGTGTGATGCACCGTCTCCGTCCCCATTTCTACCGATAGGCGGTCGTTGTGATAGTAGGTGAAATGTTGCCGCAGGCCTACGTCCCACAGGTTGTAGTTTAGGCGATACTCCTGCGTTTCGATGGCACTAATTTGTGCCGTGTTGTTGAAACGGCTATAAAACAGCGTAGTTTCGGCAAACCACCGCTGCCCAAACACCTTGCGCCATTGCAACGAAGTCGTTCGGTTGCCCCAAGCATACCTCGCAAGGTTTCCGAGTGCCGAGTTGTCTTCTCCTATGTAGCTCGACAGCGAAAATTTACCGAGTTTGTCCGATTTCCAAGTAGCTTTCAAGTTTACATCGTAGAAGTAAAAACGGTCGGCTGTAGGAAGGCGGAAGGAAAACAGGCGCATCAGCAGGTCGATGTAAGTGGCGCGCCCTCCTACCCAAAACGTGCCGTTGCCTTTTGCCCAAGGCGTTTCGTACGTCAGGTGGCTGGCGATGGTACTTACTCCCCCACTCCACTGGCTTTTCTGGGTGCTTC
>CAYUJH010000023.1:0-5509 GCA_964444995.1 uncultured Roseobacteraceae bacterium
GGGTAGGGGAGAGAAAGGCTTACCAACAGCTTTTTTTGTCCCCAAAGCGTATGTAGTGTAGCAAAAACAAAGTACCTTGGCAGCGAATCATCGGAAGGCAGGGAAATCGGTTTAAGAAAATCCTGACATCCCATAAATCTTGGTATATATTTGCCCAACACTCAGCTCATAGTACGTATATGAAAGGTATCATATTGGCCGGAGGCTCTGGCACACGCTTGTACCCCCTTACGCTTGCTAGTAGTAAGCAGCTACTGCCCGTGTACGATAAACCAATGATTTATTATCCGCTATCCACGCTACTGTTGGCGGGAATCCGCGAAATTCTTTTCATCACTACCCCGGAAGACCGCTCAAATTTCGAACGATTGCTCGGCGACGGAAGCCGTCTAGGGTGCTCCTTCTCGTATGCCACGCAAGCAGTGCCCAACGGGCTGGCGCAGGCGTTTGTTATCGGGAAGGAATTTGTGGGCAACGATGCGGTGTCGCTCATCTTGGGCGACAATATTTTTTATGGCGAAGGGTTGAGCAAACTCTTGCAGCAAAGCACGCAGCCGGAGGGAGGCATCGTATTTGCCTACCACGTCGCCGACCCCGAACGCTACGGCGTAGTGGCGTTCGACAACGCAGGAAAAGCCCTTTCCATTGAAGAAAAACCCCAGAACCCGCGTTCTAACTACGCAGTAACGGGCTTATATTTTTACGATAACCACGTGATAGACATTGCCCATTCTATTCGCCCCTCGGCGCGAGGGGAATACGAAATTACCGACGTGAACCGCGCCTATTTGGAAATGGGTAAACTCCACGTACACCGCATGAACCGAGGTATGGCATGGCTCGATACCGGCACATTTCCCTCGCTCATGCAAGCTGGGCAGTTTGTGCAGGTCATCGAAGAGCGGCAGGGCCTGCGCATTGGCTGTATCGAAGAAGTTGCCTATAAAATGGGCTACATCAGTGCCGAACAGCTCGAAACGATTGCCCAACCTCTGCTCAAAAGCGGCTACGGCGCGTACCTGATGCGGATTTTAAACCAATAAGACCTGTTATGAAAGCACAGCGAACTCCTATCGAAGGGCTTTGGGTGGTACAGCCAAGCATTTTTCGCGACCACCGTGGCATTTTCTTCGAGAGTTTTAACCAAAATACCTTGTATGCGCATACCGGTCTCGATGTGGGCTTTGTGCAAGACAATCACTCCCTTTCGTACTACGGCGTGTTGCGAGGGCTGCATTTCCAGTTTGGGGAGTTTGCACAGGCAAAACTTGTGCGCGTACTCAGTGGGCGCGTGCTCGACGTAGTGGTGGACATCCGCCCCGATTCTCCCACCTACGGGCAACAATTTTCCATCGAACTTTCTGCTGAAAACCGGCAGCAACTATTCATCCCGCGAGGTTTCGCGCACGGCTTCGTTACCCTCACCGAGTACGCCGAGTTTGCCTACAAGTGCGACAATTTCTACAACCCTTCCTTCGAGGCGGGCATTCACTACAACGACCCCTTGCTCAACATTGACTGGCTACTGCCCCATGAGCAACTCGTAGTTTCGGATAAAGACCGAGCACTTCCGCTCTTTTCTCAACATCAATATCGTTTCGACTAATACTTTTTTTTGTTATGCGTATTTTAGTTACGGGCGCGAACGGGCAACTTGGCAGAAGCCTCAGCCAGCTTGCGGCGACCACGCCCCACCACTTTCATTACACAGATGCCGATACGCTCGACCTCACCGAAGCCACCTCCGTCCATGCGTTCTTTGAACAAACGGCTCCTTTCCGCGCTTGTCTGAACTTTGCCGCTTATACTGCCGTGGACCTAGCAGAACGCGAGCGCGACAAAGCCTTTGCACTCAATACCGAAGCCGTAGGCACGCTTGCGCGCGCTTGCCAGCAGCACAAGATATATTTTATCCACATTTCTACCGATTTTGTGTTCGATGGAAAGCAGTCCACCCCCTACAGCGAGGATGCGGCAGCGCACCCCCTGGGCGTGTATGGGGAGAGCAAACTAGCCGGCGAAGCCCTCGCCCTTGCCCATTGCGAAACTACTACGATAGTGCGTACTTCGTGGCTGTACAGTCCGTATGGGAAGAACTTTGTAAAAACGATGCTAGACCTTGCCACCCACACTGCCGAAGTGCGCGTAGTAGCCGACCAAGTGGGTACGCCTACCTATGCGCACGACCTTGCCCTTGTGTTGCTCGCTTTATTAGACCTTCCCGCGCCCCCGCGTGGCATATTTCACTTTAGCAACGAAGGGGTCGCCTCGTGGTACGACTTTGCCCACGCCATTTTTGCAGAGGCAGGGGCTAACGTTGCCCTTCAGCCCATTTTCACGCAGGCTTACCCAGCACCAGCGAAACGCCCTGCCTTCAGCGTACTCGATAAAACGGCACTCAAGAACGCTCTCCCCGACTTTCCCGCTCGGCACTGGCGCGACGCGCTGAAAGCCTGCCTTGTAGCGATGGGGCACAAAAAAGCCTAGCCGAAAATACCGACTAGGCTTTTGTATCTGCGTTAGTACGCACGGATGCAGGATTTTTCCGAACTATCCTTGACAAGAAATGCAATCGGGGTCGTCGAGCGAGCAGCTCTCTCCGCCTTGTGCCACTACGCTTTGCGCTGTTACGTTTTCTTGCTCTTTTACCAACTTTTGCGTGTCCACCGTAAACTTGATGGCATCGGTAGCGGCTTTGGTGCGTAGGTAGTACATGCCGGTTTTCAAGCCCTTTTTCCATGCGTAGAAGTGCATAGAGGTCAGTTTGCCAAAGTTAAGGTCGCGCATGAATACATTCAGGCTCTGGCTTTGGCAGATGAACGCGCCTCGGTCGGCAGCCATATCTATCAGCGTTTTTTGGCTGATTTCCCACGCCGTTTTGTACAAATCTTTTAAATGTTGTGGGATAGAAGGGATATTCTGTATCGAGCCATTTTCGGCAATGAGTCGGTTTTTTAGGTTATCGTTCCAGAGGTTGGCTTCTACCAAGTCGCGGAGCAGGTGCTTGTTGATAACCACAAATTCGCCGGAAAGCACTCGGCGGGTGTACATGTTCGATGTATAAGGCTCAAAGCACTCGTTATTCCCCAAAATCTGTGAGGTAGAAGCGGTAGGCATCGGTGCGAGCAGCAAGGAGTTCCGCACGCCGTGTTTTTTCACTTCGGCTTTTAGGGCGTTCCAATCCCAACGGCCAGAAGTAGGCTCTACGCCCCACATATCGAACTGGAAAATGCCTTTCGAGACGGGCGAGCCTTTGAACGTTTCGTACGGCCCATGCACCTTAGCCAGCTCCTTCGAGGCGGTCATGGCAGCGAAGTAGATGGTCTCGAAAATATCTTTGTTCAGCCCGCTAGCCTCTTCCGAGTCGAAGGGCATACGCAGGAGCATGAACGTATCGGCCAAGCCTTGCACGCCTAAGCCGATAGGGCGGTGGCGCATGTTGGAGTTTCGCGCTTCGGGGATGGGGTAGTAGTTGCGGTCAATGATTTTATTGAGGTTGCGGGTAACTACCTGCGTAACCTCGAAAAGGCGTTGGTGGTCGAACTTGCCATTCTTCACAAAGCGCGGCAACGAGAGCGACGCAAGGTTACAGACGGCCACCTCGTCGGGCGAGGTAAACTCCATGATTTCTGTACACAAATTGCTCGAACGGATAGTACCTAAGTTTTTTTGGTTTGATTTCCGGTTGGCAGCATCTTTATAGAGCATATACGGCGTACCGGTTTCGGTTTGGCTCTCCAAAATGGCAAACCAAAGGTCTTGCGCCTTTACCACTTTGCGGGCACGGCCTTCGCGTTCGTATTTTTCGTACAAACGCTCAAACTCTTCGCCATATACGTCCGCCAAGCCGGGGGCTTCGTTAGGGCAAAACAACGACCACTCCTCGTTGGCTTCTACGCGCTTCATAAACAAGTCTGGTGTCCACATGGCGTAGAACAGGTCGCGAGCGCGGTTTTCTTCCTTGCCGTGGTTCTTTTTCAGGTCTAAAAACTCGAACACATCGGCGTGCCAAGGCTCTAGGTAAATGGCAAAAGCACCTTTGCGCTTGCCGCCGCCTTGGTCCACGTAGCGCGCCGTATCGTTGAACACACGCAACATGGGGATAATACCGTTCGACGTGCCGTTGGTGCCTTTAATGTACGAACCCGTAGCGCGTACATGATGAATGCTCAGCCCAATGCCCCCCGCCGACTGCGAAATTTGTGCGCACTGCTTGAGCGTGTCGTAGATGCCGTCGATAGAGTCTCCTTTCATCGTAAGCAGGAAGCACGAGGAAAGCTGTGGCTTTGGCGTACCGGCGTTGAACAACGTAGGCGTGGCATGGATGAACCACTTATCGGACATGAGTTGGTAAGTCTCTATGGCAGCGTCCAAATCGTTGAGATGAATCCCTACGGCTACGCGCATGAGCATGTGTTGTGGGCGTTCTATGGGCTTTCCGTCCACTTTTAGCAAGTACGAACGCTCCAAGGTCTTAAACCCGAAGTAGTCAAAGTTGTAGTCGCGCTCGTAGTCCACGGCGGCATCGAGGCGTGCGGCATTTTTATGGATTACCTCATAGACCTCGCGGGAAATCATACTGGCATTTTCCTGCGTAGTGGGGTCCACGTAGGTATAAAGGTGCTTCATCGTGCTCGAAAACGATTTGCTAGTTACCTTGTGGAGGTTAGAAATTGCGATACGCGCTGCCAAAATTGCGTAGTCGGGGTGTTGGGTTGACATCGAAGCGGCAATCTCGGCGGCTAGGTGGTCTAGCTCTACGGTAGTAACTCCGTCGTACAGACCTTCGATGACCTTACGGGCAATCTGCACAGGCTCTATATAGCGGCGGTCTAGCCCGTTGCACAAATTTTCGATACGCGCCGTGATTTTATCAAATTTCACGCTTTCGCGTCTTCCGTCTCTTTTTATTACTAGCATTCTATAAAACGTTTATAAGGTATTTTCAATGCCTATTAGGCTTCGTTAGTGGCGTAATTGAATGCTACTAAAAGTTTAAAGACGAGATAATGTGCCGACAAGCAGCTGACCGTGTTCAGTTTGCCAATATTGAAATAAAGTTAAGTTATTGATTATTAAGAAGTTAAGCGTTGTGAGGTTGTAAAAAATTTACAGAATTACTGAATTATGTATGTTTTCTCGGTGAGTAATGTTCCCTTTCGCAGAGGCGTAGCGCATCTTTGGGTAGAAAACCAACGGCGCGGCACGAGGGTTTTGGTGTGCAACGTATAAAACTACGCAATCTTATACAGCTATAAAAATCTCTTCAAATACATTAAGAAAAACATAACGTTGCGTTTTTTAGGTTTGAAAAATACCGTACAACCCTCGCTATTCCTCGGAAGGAGGCGTGCTGCCTTCTGTTTTAGGGGAAGCGGGTTCGGGCACTTGCTCGATAGCTTCCAAGATAGCTTGGTTGATTTCCTCGAGCGTGGCCGTGTCGCTAAATTCGATAGGGGCTTTGAAGCGCACGGTGAGCGTAGTGCCCGTCTTTTTGAAAAACAGTCCT
>CAYUJH010000023.1:5519-9953 GCA_964444995.1 uncultured Roseobacteraceae bacterium
CTTTTTTATCGAAGGCGCGCCGAAAGCCGTTGATGACAATAGGTACTACGATAGGCTGATAGGTTTTGATGATATTGGCTGTGCCTTTTCGCACTGGTGCGTAGGGGCTAGTAGTGCCCTGCGGAAAATTGACCACCCAGCCGTGTTCGAGTGCCTGCTTGATTTTTTGTGGCGCTTTGATGTCGGCGCCTCGGCGCACATCTTGCCCTTCTGCCCGCCACGAGCGCCGCACCGTAACTGCGCCCGTATAGGCAAATATTTTAGGGATAAGCCCGCTTTTCATGGTCTCTTCGGCGGCTACATAATAGGTATTTGCACGCGGAAAGAGCATATACAGCGGCCAGTTGATAGAGTTGCGGAACTTCCATTTCACACTCGCAAAAATATGGTAGAAGGCCATCACGTCGGCAAAGTACGTTTGGTGGTTCGAGATAAAGAGCACATTCTTGCTAGGAAGTGCGCGGAGATGCTCGGTGCCCTCTACCTTTAGCTTATTGACTATGTTGAGCCGTCCGTAGGTAACCGTGGCCAAGGCGGTGATGAGCGCACGTTTCAACAGGATAATATTCCCAAATGGGTCGCGCTCTACGAGGCGAATTTTTTTCGCTCGCTCAAAGACTTTATGCTGATTTACTTTAAATTCCATACGCTGTATTGGTTAAACCTGTGTACCTAAAAACCTTGCAACTGGTAAGAAAGTTGCCGAACGCAACGCGTGCCCACACGGTCAAAATTTGAGTTGTACTCCGTTTTGCAGGTTATAAATGAGGCGGTCAATCGGTACCACGGGGGCTACATCGTATAAGAAGATGTATTTCACGCTCAACGTGAGCCGCCTAGAAAGTGCGATATTCAGATGTACGTCGGCGGCAATGCGTGGGCGGTCAAAATACCGAAAGAGTGCCTGATAATATACAATAAGGTTTATTTCAACGTGTTTTACCCACTGGTGATGATACGAAAAATAGGTAGAACTTTTTAACAGTTGTGTGGCAGAATCTTGCTCGGCGAACAGCCAACGCTCGTCTTCGTACATGAGCGAGGTGCCAAAAGCAAGGGTAAGTTGTTCGTCGTGTTGTACTTTCCAACGCGGCCCTGCCCCTAGGAGGTACCGATACTCCATGCCCCGTATCTCATCGTACTGTGCTTGTGCGTAGATCTCGCCAGAGAACGTGTTCTGTTTGTAAAAGTTGCTGCGCAAGTGTACAAATCCGTTGCTGACAATTTTATTGCCATTCAAGCGCACAAGGTCGAAACTGCTCATAAGGCTGTACTGATGTCGTTTTGTGAAAACGGCTATATTTTCCGCAGACGAGAAGGTAATAACCTGCGCCTGCTGCTGCCGCGCACCGAACATGAACCCAAAGTTTGCCAAGACATTTTTCGTGGTGTCGCGCTCTAATCGCGCCTTCTCGATATTGAGAATTTGAGCCGCCGCTTGGCCACTCATCATGCTCCACAAAAAGAGGAATACGCCTATTTTTTTCATCGGAACGATCTTATGCACAAAGCAAGCGACAAGCACGCCGCAGACCTAGTCTATTTTTTTGACCTGCATCACATCGAGCAAATCGTCGAGAATTTTGCTATATACAGCATCTACATGACTTTTTTGCAAAACTGTTTTGCTGGCGTGCACAACGGTACTGTGGTCGCGTCCGCCAAACTCATCGCCAATAGATTTTAGGGGCAGGCTCGTATATTCTTTCGAAAAATACATGGCAATCTGCCGCGCCATGGCAATATCTTTTTTACGCGTCTTGGATTTCAACTCTTCGACCGAAATTTTGAAATAATCGGCCACAATTTGTTGGATAAACTCTATCGTAATTTCTTTTTCGGTGTTTCGAACGATGCTGATGAGCGCATTTTTGGCCAACTCTATATCAATTTCCTTACGCATAAACGAGGCATTGGCAATCAACGAGATAAGCACGCCCTCAAGTTCGCGGATGTTCGAGTCGATGTGGCGAGCCATATACTCTACCACGTCGTTGGGGATAAATGCCCCCTCCGCTTCGAGTTTACTTTGGATAATGGCAATGCGCGTTTCGAGGTCTGGTTTTTGCACGTCGGCGGTTAGCCCCCATTTGAATCGCGAAAGTAGCCGCTCGTGCAGCCCACTTAACTGGTTTATGGGCCGGTCGGAGGTCATGATAATCTGTCGGCCGGTTTGGTGCAAGCGATTGAAGATATGGAAGAACGTCTCCTGCGTTTTTTCCTTGCCTGCCAAAAACTGAATATCGTCGATAACGAGCACATCCACGCGCAGGTAGTAGTTGGTAAAACTCTGGGCGGTATGACTTTTAAGCGACTCGATGAACTGTGTAGTAAACTGCTCGGCCGAGACGTAGAGTACAAATTTTTCGGGCATATACGCTTTCACGTGGTTGCCGATAGCCTGTGCGAGGTGTGTTTTCCCCAATCCTACGCCGCCATATACCACAAAAGGGTTGAAGGACGTAGCACCGGGCCGGTCGGCAATCGACAGACCCGCCGAACGGGCCATGCGGTTGCAGTCGCCTTCAATGAGCGTATCGAAGGTGTATTGCGGGTTCAACTGCGACTCGGTGTACTGCGGGTCCACGTTTGGGATATTGAACGGGCTGGCCGTATTGTACGCTGCCGAAGCCGCCACTTGCGCGCTTTTTTCTTCGGTGCTGTGGTTTGTGGCAAGCTCTTCCTGCTCTTTGGGCAAGGCGATAGGTGTACGCTGTTGGTGCGCACGCGCATGGGCATTCCGTATCTTGAGGGTGAACGGCTCAGTATCTTTTCCGCCTTTATCCACCACCACGGAGTATTCTAATTTGCCCTGCGTGCCAACGGCACCATCTATCGCTTTGCGAAGCAGTTGCACATAGTACTCCTCTAGCCATTCGTAGAAGAAAGGGCTAGGTACTTCGAGGGTCAGTACGTCGTCGGCGAAGCGCAGCGGGCGAATAGGCTCAAACCATGTTTTGAAGCTTTGCTCAGATATGTCCGCCCTGATAATCTCCAAGCAGGCGTTCCAAACGGTTTGGCAGTCGGTGTAGCTCTGATTCAAAACTTTGTGGTATTTTGGGTAAAAAAATAGGCAATATGGTAGTAGGCAACATCCGATACTTTGTTTTTTCAGATGTTGCTAAATTGCAAACGAAACCTTGCGAGAGCGTGAACAATCGCAGTGGTTTACTGGCTCGTACTTGCTTTTGGTAGCAACAAAGTTGGTGAATTTTATCAGGAAAACCAAAGCATTTTTTTTTCTTACGTTGAATGAAAAATGCTAAAATTAAGTTGTAAGTTGTTGATAATGAATGACTTAACTTGTGTCTGTCAATATGACAATAAACTGAAAATCAACTTATTACCTTTTAGTGAAGAATTTTTGTCAGGGGGGAGGGCAGAAAAAATAGGCAAATTTTTTGCAGTGTTTTCGGCTTCTTTTTGTATGTACGCAAACGATGAGGAGCGTTGTTAAATATCGTAGGCTTAGGTAATTTTTTAAACAAGTTTTTGCTTGATTTTCTTTCTCTGCGCTGCCTAGGTTGACACCTACTTTCCTGAAAATGACGGAAGTACTGCAATAGGCGTGTTCAATAGCTTACCAGTGCTACAAAAAAGAGGTCGCCTTTATTCAAGACGACCTCTTTTTTTGGGAAAAACGGTTCGTACATTACTCACCGGGAAGAATTTCTACGAACGAGCGGTTCTTCAATCCTTTTTTGAAAGACACTGTACCATCGACTAAGGCGAACAAGGTGTGGTCTTTGCCGATACCTACGTTTTTGCCCGGGTGATGCTGCGTACCGCGCTGGCGTACAATGATGTTGCCTGCAATCGCTGCCTGTCCTCCAAATATTTTCACGCCGAGTCGCTTACTTGCCGACTCTCTACCGTTGCGCGAACTACCGACTCCTTTTTTATGTGCCATAGTTGTACTCTGTTAGAATTAGTGAGAAATTTGTTCAATTAATAGCTTGGTGTACTGTTGGCGATGCCCTTGCTTTTTCTTGTAACCTTTTCTGCGTTTTTTCTTGAAAATGATTACTTTCTCGCCTTGCATGTGGCCAAGGACTTTGCCTTTCACCACTGCGCCGCCTACAGTAGGGGCACCTACTGAAATTGCGCCGTCGTTATCCACGAGCAACACACTGTCAAACTCCACGCTTGCGCCTTCTTCGGCGTTAAGACGGTGCGTGTAAATATATTTGTCTGCCTCAACTTTAAACTGCTGCCCGGCAATTTCTACTATTGCATACATAGTCTCTTGGGAAATAAGTAAATATCAGATTGGTAATAAAAGGCTGCAAAAGTAAGGGAATCGTTCGGAAATGGCAAGCGTTTTCCTGGCAATTTTCTCAAAGACCGCCAAGAAAGTGTTAAGATATTTCGCAGCTGGGATAATCTTACAAAAAAGGTGCAGCAGTTTCGTTCACTGCTGCACCCAAGGATAGC
>CAYUJH010000023.1:9963-12859 GCA_964444995.1 uncultured Roseobacteraceae bacterium
GGCGGGCTTATTCTAGCCCGTATTTGGCCTTGTATTTTTCGTAGAGGCGTTGCTGCATGGCAGGCAGGGTGAGTTCGCGCCCGTCGATAAAGGCGTGTTCGAGCTTGTTGCCGAGCATGTCGAGCGCGTCGCCGGTGGACACGAACAAGGTGGCGCTTTTGCCTTTTTCGAGCGTGCCGTAGGTGTGGTCTATACCCAAAATTTTCGCCGTATTCTGCGTAATGAGTTGCAGAGCCTCTGCCGGCGTAAGGCTGCCGTGGGTAGCCGTAGTACCAGCATAAAAGGCTAGGTTGCGCGCATTCGATACGCCCTCGTAGGCCAAGGCTACCGTGATGCCGGCTTTGTGCAACTCGGCGGGCAGGCGGTAGGGCAGGTTGTAGTCTTCGTGGCGGCGGCTTGGCAGGCGGTGCACATCGGCTACGACGACCGGAATTTTATGCTCTTTCAGGAAATCTACGACCGAAAGAGCGTCCGACGCTCCGACCAAGACGATGTTTTTCACACCATGTTTCTGGGCAAACTGGATGCTTTCCACGATTTCGCGCGCCTCGTCCACGTGCAGGTGCAAGGCTTTTGTGCCGTCGAACAGCCCGTGCATGGCGGAGAGTTTTAGGTTGATAGGCGCTTGTTTGCCTAGCGACTTGTGGGCAATGGCATCGGCGAAGGTTTGCTCGAGGGCTTGCAGGGTGGTGGCGTAGTTCTTGTTTTTTACGCGGCTTACCGTGAAGGTCTCGAAGTCGAACTGATTGCGGTAGCGGCCCGGCCAGTTGAGATGCAGCGCGTCGTCTATTTTTACGGCGGCATCTTCCCAGTTCCACGCATCGAGCTGTACCACCGACGACGCTCCCGACACTAACCCGCCGTGCGGGGTGGTCTGCGCCAACAAAATGCCGTTAAAGCGCGAGGCAGGGATAAGTTCCGAGTCGGTGTTGTAGGAAATGATAGCGCGGATGTTGGGGTTTAGCTGACCGATTTCTTCGCTATCTACCGTAGCACGTACGGCACCAATTTCCACCAAACCCAAGTCGGTATTGGGCAAAATAAACCCCGGATAGATGTGTTTGCCATCTAGCTGCACGGCTTTGTAGCGCGCGAGGTCGCCTTTGAAGTCGGCTTGGGGGCTTACTTCCGTAATTTTCCCGTTCTCGAACGCGAGCGCGGCGTTTTCAATCACTTGCCCGTTGCCTACGTGCACTGTCGCGCCGAGCAACACGATAGGCCCTTCTTGGGGCTTCCCCGGTGATGGGACTTGTGCGAAGGCTATCATCTCCCCGAAAAAAATACACACAAACAGGGCGATAGCCGATAAATGAGATGTTTTCATACTATATAATAGAGGTATAAAATGGTCTGTAAAGGTTTTTAGGAGGGTTGGGCATGTTTGTGCCCACGTACCTAGTGCCGGTGCTCGCCGAGTACGTGCCCAAATTCGAGGTCGTCGCAGTGGAACATTTGCTGCATACGGCGAGCGGGTGGCTGCGTAGCCGAGCCTTTCTTGCTCGCGCCCAGCATTTTTTGAATGAGGCGGGCGCGTTCTTGGGCTACTGCGGTGCGTTTGCGTTCGTCTTCTTCGCGGTCGAAGTACAGGCGGCCGTCAATGAGGGTCTTCTCTGTCTTGGCGTAGATAGAGAGGGGGCGGTCGGTCCAAAGCACCAAGTCGGCATCTTTTCCAACTTTGATGCTACCCATGCGTTGGTCGAGGTGGAGCATTTTGGCAGGGTTGAGCGTAACCATTTTCCACGCTTCTTCTTCGCTCATGTCGCCGTATTTTACTGCTTTGGCGGCTTCTTGGTTCAGGCGACGCGCCATTTCGGCATCGTCGGAGTTGATAGCGGTGGTAACGCCGGCGGCGGTCATGAGGGCAGGGTTGTACGGGATAGCGTAGCGCACCTCGAATTTGTACGCCCACCAATCGGCAAAGGACGAGCCGTATGCGCCGTGTGCGGCCATTTTATCGGCTACTTTGTAGCCTTCCAAGATGTGGGTAAAGGTGTTGACCGTAAAGCCGAAACTGTCGGCTACGTGCATGAGCATATTGATTTCCGACTGCACGTAGGAGTGGCACGAGATGAAGCGTTTTTTGTTGAGGATTTCCGCCATGGCTTCGAGCATGAGGTCGCGGCGGGGAGGTGTGGCGGAGGCTTTTTCGCGCGCTGGCAGGGCGTTGTAGCGTGCCCATGCCGCATCGTAGTCGCGGGCACGGCTGAAGCCATCTACATACACCTGCTCTACGCCCATGCGGGTTTGCGGGAAGCGCACCGACTGGCTGTTGCTCGAGCGTTTTACGTTCTCGCCGAGGGCAAACTTGATGAAGCCGGGGGCCTCTTTAATGAGCATTTCTTCCGGCGTAGCTCCCCAGCGCATTTTTACCAGTGCCGACTGCCCCCCGACGGGGTTTGCCGAGCCATGTAGCTGCTGTATTGCCACTACACCACCTGCCAAGTGCCTATAAATATTGACATCTTCGGCATTGATAACGTCTTCTATGCTGACTTCGGAGCTAATCGAATGCACGCCTTCATTCACACCACCAACGACGGCAATGTGCGAGTGTTCGTCGATGATGCCATTGGTGAGGTGTTTTCCTTCCCCTTGAATGACTAAGAGGTTGCCTGTGGGAAGGTCTTTTCCTATTTCTGCAATCTTTCCCTGCCTGACGATGATGTCGGCATTTTCGAGTATGCCTGCTGCTGCATTTGTCCAGATGGTTGCGTTTTTGATGATAAAATCTTCTCTTTTTGGCTTTTCATCATAACCAAAGGGCGCAAAGGGGTAGCGCATGGCATAGAGGGAGTGAGATAAGAGGCTGTCTTTTTCTGCTGCTTTTTTGTCTTTGTCCTTATCTTTTTCTGTTTCTTGAGTTTCAACTTTATCACTTGTCTTTTCTGCCTGCCAA
>CAYUJH010000024.1:0-1464 GCA_964444995.1 uncultured Roseobacteraceae bacterium
AATTTGGTGCGCGCTCGATAATGGCATCTCGGTTATTCATCATCAGTTACCCTTTCAGCAATACATTCGCCGCGACGGGATAGAAGGATGGACACTCGCCCTAAAAGTGTTCGACGAGGGGCTGTATATCAGCACAAGCCAAGACACGTACCGAAAAGACTTGCGCACACAAAAAATTGAAAAGGTGAGCAAGAAGAGTATGGAGTCGTTCGATATTCAGGTGATGAATGGGCACTTACTCATGGCCGTATATCCGGAGGGCGTTTTTGAGGTGAAAGGCACGGAAATGACACAAATTGAGGGTACAAATGCTGCTATTACACTGCACCAGATGAAACAAAACCCTAACGTGCTCTTAGCGGGTGGGCGCGGTTTACAACTGTTGCGCTACGAGGGAGGAGCGTGGAAATTTTGGCGCGAAATTAAGGGGTTCGACAAGCCCACCTACTCGGTTTGGCAGTTAGATGACTATACTTTTATGCTTGCTTCCAACAACAGTGTCTATCAGCTTACTCTCAACGAAGCCTTGGATAGTGTCTTGCAGGCGCAAAATGTAACTACTTTATACAAAGGATTGCCGAACAAAGTGGGTGAGTCTGCTTTTATGAACGATACACTGTTGCTGCTCACCGAAGAGGGCGTTTTTAGCCGCGTAGCCGAAACCGACTCTTTTGCCCGCGACCCCCGTTTTGCTTTTTTAGATAAACAGGTACACCCATTTAAAGCCGACGCGCAAGGGCGAATATGGTTTCAGCATAAGGTTGAGTCTAATATTTTTCACAAAGGTTTTTTGCAAAAAGATGCTAACGGGCAATACCAACCGTTCATTAAGCCTTTTCATAAGTTTGAACGCTTAGAAATCGCCGCAAAACAAGGCATTGAATTGTATGCCGATAGCCTTGCGTTTATAGCCACTACACGCGGAATGCTGACCTACAACCTACGCCAGCCTGCCGACTACGACCTGCCGTTCCGTACCTTTATCCGCGAGGCAACCGCTAACGATACGCTGCGCTTGTTTGGAGGGTACGCCCCTACCGCCACACCGCTTTCTTTCACACTGCCTTACGCACAAAATAACCTTACTTTTTGGTTTGGGACTTCTTTTTTTGAAGAACCGGAGCGCACCCTGTTCAGCACCCGCCTGATAGGACGCGACACGAGCTGGTCGGCATGGAGCAGCGATACCAAGAAAGAACTAAGCAACTTGCGCGAGGGCACGTACACCTTTGAGGTACGTGCGAAGAACTTATACCACCAAGTTGGAGAGTCCGCATATTTTACATTCGTCGTGCTGCCGCCCCTGTACCGCACGTGGTGGGCATACACAGGTTATGCACTGCTTGCCGCGCTGTTTGTAGCAGGCGTGGTGCGCCTAAATTCGCTGCGTCTGCGGCGGCAAAACGAACACCTCGAACAAACGGTCAAGCTCCGTACCGCCGAAATTGTGCAACAAAAAGAAGA
>CAYUJH010000024.1:1564-12677 GCA_964444995.1 uncultured Roseobacteraceae bacterium
ACCTCGAACAAACGGTCAAGCTCCGTACCGCCGAAATTGTGCAACAAAAAGAAGAGATTCAGGCACAAAACGAAGCAATTGAAAAACAACAGAAAGACATTGTAGAGAAAAACGAAGAGCTGAACCAATCGAACGAAGAATTAACCTCGTCGTTGGAGTTGATTAACGCACAAAAGGATGAGCTAGAGCAAGTGCATCGGCAAATCCAAGATAGCATTCGCTATGCGCGGCGCATACAAGAGGCTGTGCTACCAACTCCTCAGGCACTTGCCCAAAATTTCTCGCAGCATTTTGTATTTTTCCGGCCGCGCAACATTGTTTCGGGTGATTTTTACTGGTGCCAACAAATTCGTGAGTACGCCGTAGTAGCCGCAGCCGACTGCACGGGGCACGGCGTTCCCGGTGCGTTTATGAGCATGTTAGGCATCTCGTTTCTCAACGAAATTATTCGCAAAGAGGATGTAGTACGCGCCGGCCACGTGCTCGACCTTTTGCGAGCCTATATCAAAAGCACCTTACAACAAACCGGCAAAAGCGGCGAGCAGCAAGACGGCATGGACATCTCGCTGTGCATCATCAACACAAAAACACGCGTATTGGACTTCGCCGGTGCGCACAACTCGCTATGTGTTGTAAACCGAAAGACGATACAAGAGCAACGCACCGCCGAACATCCCGACTATCTATCGGAGTACATACAACTTGAAAATGCACCCGACCGCAATCCGCTCGCACTGTTAGAAGTAAAAGCCGACCGACAACCTATCGGCGTATATCCAAAAGAAAAGCCGTTTCAGAGCTACGAACTCCCACTTATGCATGGCGATACATTCTATCTTTTTTCCGATGGCTTTGCCGACCAAATTGGCGGGCCGCGTCAGCGTAAGTTTATGCTACGCGCCTTCAAAAAACTACTCCTTTCCGTGAGTCATCAGCCGATGAGCGTACAAGTACAAACACTCGAAACTACACTGCACGATTGGATGGGCGACGAAAACCAGCAAGTGGATGACATTCTCGTACTAGGCTTTCGGGTGGACTAGCCAATGCGTACCCGCAAAACATTTTCCCTCTATTTTCACTTGCCTGCGTAGGCGAATGTACGCCTTCTTCTGTACCTTTGACCTCGCACTCATCAAACTGACAAACGACCGTGTCGCAACAAAAAACACAACCCACTGCTCCTTTACATACTACCGCTTCTGAAGACGAGTACATCGTTATCTACGGCGCACGCGAACACAACCTGCGCAATATTGATGTGAGTATCCCGCGCAATAAACTGGTGGTCATTACGGGCATCAGCGGTAGCGGGAAATCGTCGCTTGCCTTCGATACGCTCTACGCCGAAGGGCAACGCCGCTACATGGAAAGCTTTTCTGCCTACGCCCGCTCGTTTATTGGCGACATGGAACGCCCCGACGTGGATAAGATTGAAGGCCTTAGCCCCGTGATTGCCATAGAACAAAAAACTACGTCGCGCAATCCGCGCTCTACGGTGGGCACTACGACCGAAATTTATGACTTTCTTCGCCTGTTATATGCCCGCACGGCCGAGGCATTTTCCTATGTTACGGGCGAAAAAATGGAGCGACAGACGGAAGAACAAATCATAGAAACACTGCTCGAACGCTATGCCGAACAAAAAGCAGTGCTGCTCGCACCGGTGGTAAAAGGCCGCAAAGGGCACTACCGCGAATTGTTCGTGCAGATTCGCAAAATGGGCTTTACCAAGGTGCGCACAAACGGCGAAATTGTAGAAATTACCGAGAAAATGCAGCTCGACCGCTACAAAACGCACGATATTGAGATTGTGGTGGACCGGCTCGTGGTGCGCGAAGACGATCGGCAACGCCTCGTGCAGTCGGTACAAACGACGCTCAAGCACGGTAAGGGCACAATGATGGCTTTTTTCCCCGACCTGCTCGAAAACCAACTGCAATTCTTTTCGCGCTTCCTGATGGACCCCGTGTCGGGCATTGCCTACGACGAGCCGTCGCCCAACCTATTCTCCTTCAATTCGCCCTACGGCATGTGCCCTACCTGCAAAGGGCTAGGGTATATCGAAGAAATTACCCGCGAATCGGTCATCCCAGACCCCTCGCTGAGTGTCAGCCGAGGCGCGATTTTGCCCCTCGGCGAGTACCGCGATGTCTGGATTTTCAAAAAAATCGAAAGCATCCTCCAAAAATACAAACTTAGCCTTTCCACGCCCATTCAAAAAATGCCCGAAGAGGTTGTAGAGGTACTGCTCTACGGCAGCCAAGAACCTGTACAAGTTGCCTCCGTGAAATATCCCGGCACGCAATGGGAAACACAGTTCGAAGGCATCGTAACCTTTTTGCAGCGGCAGCAAGAAACCGGCGACCTTTCCAAGTGGCTCGAAGAGTTCACCGTCCGCCGCACCTGCCCCGACTGCCAAGGCGCACGGCTCAAAAAAGAATCGTTGCACTTTCGGATAGACGGGGCGAACATCTCCGAGCTTGCCCACCGCGACATCGGCGAGTTGCACACCTGGTTCGAGGGCTTGGAAGAACGCCTTTCCGACCGTCAACGCCGCATCGCTACCGAAATTTTGAAGGAAATTCGCAAGCGCATCGGTTTTCTGCGCGACGTGGGCTTGGATTACCTAACGCTCAACCGCCCGCTCGGTACGCTTTCCGGCGGCGAGGCGCAGCGGATTCGCCTTGCTACGCAGATAGGAACGCAACTTGTTGGAGTGCTGTACATTCTCGACGAACCCAGCATCGGGCTGCATCAGCGCGACAACGTGAAGCTCATTGGTTCGCTACAAAGTTTGCGCGACTTGGGTAACTCGGTCATCGTCGTCGAACACGATAAAGACATGATGTTAGCCTCCGATTTTGTGGTGGACA
Source organism: uncultured Roseobacteraceae bacterium (assembly GCA_964444995.1). GTDB lineage: Bacteria > Bacteroidota > Bacteroidia > Cytophagales > Flammeovirgaceae > CAYUJH01. Next base: position 4,441 of record CAYUJH010000024.1, read on the forward strand.
TGGGGCCTGGTGCCGGTTTGCACGGAGGCTTGGTCGTTGCGCAGGGCGCACCTGCTGACTTCCTGCGCTCCGATAGCCCCACGGCGCGCTTTCTGAACGGAAAAGAAACGATTGCTGTGCCCTCCACACGCCGCGAAGGCAACGGAAATTTTCTCAGATTGCATAATGCTACGGGAAACAATTTAAGAAGCGTTACTGCGCACTTTCCGCTCGGTACGATGCTCTGCGTAACGGGCGTATCGGGCAGTGGTAAGTCCACGCTCATCCACGATACGCTCTACCCAATTCTGAACCAGCATTTTTTCAACGCCCACCGCAAACCACTTGCCCACGAAAAAGTAGAGGGCTTGGAGCATATTGATAAGGTGATAGAGGTGGACCAATCGCCGATAGGCCGCACGCCGCGCTCCAATCCGGCCACCTACACGGGCGTGTTCACCGAAATTCGCAACCTGTTTACCAACCTGCCCGAAGCGAAGGTGCGGGGCTACAAGGCAGGGCGTTTTTCGTTCAACGTAAAAGGCGGCCGCTGCGAAAGTTGCCAAGGCGGCGGGAAAAAATTGATTGAAATGGACTTTCTGCCCGATGTCTATGTGGACTGCGACGTGTGCAAGGGCAAACGCTACAACCGCGAAACGCTTGAAGTGCGGTTTAAAGGCAAATCCATCGCCGATGTGCTCGACCTGACCGTAGAACAGGCACTAACTTTTTTTGCCAATCAGCCCAAAATTCTTCGAAAAATACAAACCCTGTACGACGTAGGCTTGGGTTACATCACGCTCGGCCAACACGCCACTACCCTTTCCGGTGGCGAGGCGCAGCGCGTAAAACTTGCCACCGAACTCTCGCGCCGCGACACTGGCAAAACGTTTTATATCCTCGACGAACCTACCACCGGCCTGCACTTTCAGGACATCCGGCACCTGCTTGCCATTCTGCACCGACTCGTAGAAAAAGGCAACACAGTACTTATCATCGAGCACAACCTCGATGTTATCAAAGTGGCCGACTATATCCTAGACCTCGGCCCGGAAGGGGGCGAGGCAGGTGGCCAAATCGTCTGCCAAGGTACGCCCGAAGCTGTGGCAGCGCATCCCGATAGCTATACTGGCAAGTTTTTAAAAGAAGAGTTGGCAGGAAACGTATAAAATCAAATCCGCGAGTTGATTCACCCTATTTTTAGCAAAGCCTCTGAAAACTTTGTATTTTGCGGGATAAACAAACTTCCGACGACTTTACCACATCGTGCCCTATGAATAATGCTTCCACCCCCACATCCGTTGCGCTACCTTCCGTAGAATCTATCATCAAAGCGCACTTGCGCCTCAAGGGAGTGGTAGCGCATACCCCCCTGCTCCACAATGTGAACCTCTCCGAGCAGTACCATGCCAACATCTACCTAAAGCGCGAAGATTTACAGGTAGTGCGCTCGTACAAAATACGCGGGGCGTACAACATGATAAGCACGCTCTCCAAAGAAGAAACTGCCAACGGCGTAGTATGCGCTAGTGCGGGCAACCACGCGCAGGGAGTCGCCTACGCCTGCCGAAAATTGGGGCTGAAAGGCGTGATTTTTATGCCCAACCCTACCCCTCGGCAAAAGGTAAATCAAGTAAAAATGTTTGGCAAAGAAAACGTGGAGATAGTGCTTGTGGGCGACACCTTCGACGACTCGTACCACGAAGCCATCAAGCACGCCGAAGAACACAAAAAAGTTATCATTCCACCGTTCGACCACCTCAAAATTATTGAAGGACAGGGCACAGTGGGCATCGAAATTACGGAGGATACCGACGTAGAAATTGACTACCTCTTTATCCCTATTGGCGGCGGCGGCCTGAGCGCAGGAGTGGGCAGTTATTTCCGGCAAATTAGCCCAAAAACGCAGATTATCGGCGTAGAACCTCAAGGTGCGCCTGCCATGAAACAAGCGTTGGAACTGGGCCGCGTCGTTACCCTCGAAACGATTGATAAATTTGTGGACGGTGCCGCCGTGCAACGCGTGGGGCAAATTCCCTTTGAAATTGTGCAACAAGTGGTGCGCGAAGTAGTGTTAGTACCCGAAGGGAAAGTCTGCTCTACCATTCTAAAGCTCTACAACGAAGAAGCGATTGTGGTCGAGCCGGCCGGTGCGCTTTCCATCGCTGCCCTCGATTTTTACCGCGAAGAAATTAAGGGAAAAAACGTGGTGTGCATCGTAAGCGGTAGCAACAACGACATCACGCGCATGGAGGAAATCAAAGAGCGTTCTCTGCTCTACGAAGGCCTGAAACACTACTTCATCATCCGCTTTCCGCAGCGGGCAGGGGCTTTGCGCGAATTTGTTTCCCAAGTTCTCGGTCCCGACGACGATATTACGCACTTCGAATACACCAAAAAGGTGAATCGCGAGCGCGGCCCGGCACTCGTAGGCGTAGAGTTAAAATCCACCAAAGATTTTCACCGCCTCATTCGCAGCATGGAAGAATATAACATTCAGTACGAGCAGCTCAACGAACGCTTCGATATTTTTAATTTTTTGGTGTGATGTGTATAAGCTCGTGCCACGAAAGACCCACTGCAAAACGCTGGAAAAATGCCTGTTAGAAGGCATCGCTGGCTCGGTAATTTGCTAAAGGAGAGGCTACGTTGCCCCATCCAACAAGCCTGTCTGCTCTTTTTATCAGAGACTAAAGCGCATCACAAGTACGTCGTCGAGTTGTGTACGTTTTCCTTTCCAATTTTCAAGAGCTTCTTCGAGGTATGTTTTTTGGACTTCGGGCGCTTGGTGACTGCTCTGCTCGAGCAAGTTGCGGAACGGTTTGGCCATGAATTTGCGCCCTTCGCTGCCGCCAAATTGGTCTTGGAAGCCGTCGGAGTAGAGATAAAAGGTGAGCGGGGTATCCCAGCGGAGTTCGTGCTGCACAAAGTCGTCTAACTTGCTAAACACTTGCCCACCTACCGAGCGGTTGGTACCTTTTATGACCTGCATACGCCCTTGGGTCTGCTCGCCTATGTAGGCAAGGGGAACTTTTGCACCGGCAAAACGGAGCGTTTTTTTCGAGTGGTCAATCAGGCATAAGCCCATGTCCATACCGTCGGTGCGGTTTGTTTCCGATTGTTTCAGAACCGTTCGCACGCCTTCATCCATTTCTTGTAACATTGTAGCAGCATCCCACTGTGTGGGTGGCGTTTGGTTGGTAAGCGTGTTGAGCAATTCGTTGCCGATGATGCTCATGAACGCGCCGGGTACGCCGTGCCCTGTGCAGTCGAGCATGGCAATAATAGAAATGCCTTCGCGGTGCGTAAACCAGTAGAAGTCGCCGCTTACGATGTCGCGTGGGCGGAACAAGACGAACGATGCGGGTATATGCTTCCGCACCTCGTCCCATTCTACCAGCAAGGCTTCCTGAATCCGCTTGGCGTAGTTAATACTGGCGGTGATGTTTCGGTTTTTGGCGGCAATTTCGTTGTTGGCTTCTTGCAAAATATCGGCTTGGCGGCTAATTTCTTCGTTAATGGCGAGCAGTTCGCCGTTCGCACTTTCTAGCTGCGTAGTGCGTTCGATTACCTTTTTTTCGAGCGACTGATTGAGGCTAAGTAGTTCGTTTCCAAGTTTTTCGGCGCGTACAAACGAGCGCGAAAAGCGCAGGGAAAGCACAAAAGACTGTGCTAAAATCATGGTAATCATCCCTACGGCAAAAATAGGTTCTCCTTCTATAACTTCATTGGCCTCTAACACATCATGGACGACCGTGAAAAATAGGATAGCAAAACCGATAGAAAACGGGATTAATTCTTTTTGCCGCGCCAACCATGCGCGGTACATGATATAGGTGCCAACGGGGAAGGAAATAGCCAGTAAGCCGTTGAACATATTGAGTAGGTGCGTAACGTAAAATACTGGCAGCAGCAGGGTTAGCATCGCGCCGAGCACGCCAAAGACTGCAATAACTCGCGAGATTTTCAGCAGTTTGGGGCTAAATACGCTATCTACGAACAAGATAAACGCGCTTACGATAAGCATGAGCGAGAAGTAGTCGAGGCGAAGGTGGAGTTCCCACGAAATATCTGGCCAATAGTCTTTCACTTGGTGCATCCCGGTTGCGAAGGTGCGCAAGAAAAATAGCAGGCACGCAGCGGCAAAAAACAGGGGCGAGCGGTCTCCACGGCGCAGGTAATAGATACCTAAGTGGTAGAGCGCCATGATTAGCAGCGCACCGGCTAGAAACATCTCGGCAAGTTTGTTCCACTCGTTTTCGCGCTCTAGTACGTCCTCTTTTCCAAATATGAAGGGGTCCCAAAGGCCCGATTTTCGGTGATGAAAGTTGGAAACGTGCCAGATAAGTTCGAGCGTGTCGGAAGAGGGTCGAATATCCACAAGGGCGCGCTCGTAGGCGGGCGACACCTCGTCGGGGCTTGTCCCGACCTTGCCTACTTCGTACAACAGGTTTCCGTTGGCGTACAAGCGATAGGCACTACTGGTTGTTGGTAGAGCGAGCGCCATGCGTTGCCCACGAATTTCTTCAGGCAGCAGCAAAACGACGCGTACAGTGGCATAGCCAAAGGTGCTTACCGCCGGATACTCGCTCGTAAGCGCATTCCACAGCCCCGGAACTTGGTAGGGGAGCGGAGGTTCTTGCGCCTGCCCTGCTGCAAAGTCGGCAGCGGCATAAAATTTTTGCCAATAAAAGGAAAATGTGCCGCGCAGCGGAACAAAAGGCTCACGCTCAAAGTCATGCCAGCGCAAATCGGCGATGCCCTCTACGACCACCCTGTTAGTAGTTGCCCCTTTTTGGGCATACACAGGGGCGGAAAGCATCACAGACAGACAGCAGAGAACAATCAATAAGCGTTTCAAAGCAAGGCAGCGGAATAAAGTTGTAAAACGAGGGTATCAATAACGAAGGTACGCAATATTTTTTCAAAGCAAGGTATAGCCGCGTGGGTAGCACAATGCTTTATCACCTCTTCAAGCAAAATTAAAAAAGGAATCGTGTACGCACGCTCACCGAAATAGAACGCTCACGCTGCCCGATTATGCGTTTGAAACAGGCTAAATTTTGCTTTTTTTGCGCGCCTTCCTATATCTTTAACCTCTTACGAAAGGTTGCCTGAAAATAGCGTCGTATCGTATGTACGCATGTTTTTCAGGAATCGAGCGCCTGAAAAATGGCTATACCGAAGCGCATGAGGTTTGCGAAATTTTGGTCTCATACACTATTCAAAATCAAGCAAATCCAATCATGTCAACCCTTACACCAAGCGAATCTTGGTATAAAAAGCGTGTTATGGAAAATTAAAGGAGATGAAAGAGGCAACAGAAACGCAAATTTCTTACCAAGCCGTGCGCGCTTGGATGACAGAAAAAGGGTGGCAACCCTTTGATTTTCAGGAACAAACGTGGGAAGCTTTTTTGCGCGGAGAGAGCGGTCTGCTCAACGCCCCAACGGGCAGTGGCAAAACGCTTGCCTTGTGGCTTCCTTGCCTCATCGAGGCGTTATCGGCACAAAAAAAAACCGCCGGAGGCGTAAAAGTGCTGTGGCTCACGCCCCTACGCGCCCTTGCCAAAGACACGCACCGCGCCCTTGCTACCACGGCTGCCGAGTTGGAAACTGGCTGGCGCGTGGAGATGCGCACCGGCGACACCTCCGCTGCGGCACGGCAAAAGCAACAGCGCAAAATGCCCGACTGCCTGCTCACTACGCCCGAAAGTTTGCACCTACTGCTCGCTACGAAGGGACACGCCCAACACTTTGCTAACCTTACCACGGTCATTGTGGACGAGTGGCACGAACTGATGGGCACCAAGCGGGGCATACAGGTAGAACTTGCCCTTTCGCGGCTGCGGACGCTCTGCCCCGATTTGCGGGTATGGGGGGTATCGGCCACTGTGGGCAACTTGCAAGAGACTGCCCAAGCCCTCGTGCCCAATGCTGCGCCTACGCTGGTGCGTGCCCAACGCCGCAAACAGGTAGAGGTGCGCACGCTGCTGCCCGAACGCATAGAAGGCTTTCCGTGGGCAGGCCATGCAGGCTTCACACTACTCGACAAGGTGCTATCGCTCATTGCCGAGAGCCAGACGACGCTGCTTTTTACCAATACCCGCGCCATGACGGAACTCTGGTACCAAAAACTGCTCGAAGTAGCCCCGTGGTTGGCTGGGCAAATGGCAATGCACCACGGCTCGCTCGACCGCGAGGTGCGCGAATGGGTCGAAGAAGCCCTGCAAAAAGGGACGCTCAAGCTCGTGGTCTGCACCTCCTCGCTCGACTTGGGCGTGGATTTTCATCCGGTCGAAACCGTTATTCAGTTAGGTAGCCCCAAAGGAATTTCGCGCTTTTTGCAACGCGCCGGCCGCAGCGGGCACCAACCCGGCGCCACAAGTCGCATTTATTTTCTGCCAACGCACGCGCTCGAATTGCTCGAAGCGGCAGCGCTGAAAGAAGCCGTAGCGCGTGTTACCCAAGCCGACGAGGTGCAACTACTCGAGCGCCGCGCACGCCTTGCCAAACCGATGGATGTGCTGGTGCAATATCTGGTTACACTTGCCGTAGGAGGTGGGTTTTGTGGGTCAGAAATTTTCGCCGAAGTACTTGGTACACAGGCATATCGAAACCTTACGACCGACGAGTGGGCGTGGTGCGTGCAGTTTATCACCACGGGCGGCGAAAGCCTAACGGCGTACGAGGAATTTCAAAAAGTGGAGCAAGAGGGCACTGATTTTTACGTAGTCCACTCCCGACGCGTCGCCCTGCGGCACCGGCTTTCCATCGGCACGATTGTCAGCGAACCAACCGTGCAGGTGCGCCTGCTACGCGGGGGCTACGTGGGCACGCTCGACGAGTACTTCGTCGCACGGCTCAAGGTGGGCGACACCTTCTTTTTCGCTGGCAAAACCTTAGAGCTGGTGGACTTCAGGGCGATGGTGGCGCGTGTAAAGCCTAGCCGCAAAAAAACAGGGCAAATTCCGCGCTGGGTGGGTGCGCGCCTGCCGCTCTCGTCCGAACTTGCCGACTTAGTGGTGCGGCATTTGGCCAATTACCGCCGCGCCCGTAGCCCAGAGGTGCGCCGTCTCGCCCCGCTACTCGACTTGCAGGCGGCGTGGTCGGCCGTACCGAAAGTGGGCGAGCTGCTCGTAGAACAGGTACAAACCGACGAGGGTTACCACGTCTTTTTTTACCCATTTGAAGGGAGAATGATTCACGAGTTACTCGCTGGTATTTTTGCGTGGCGCATCAGCCAAATGCTGCCCATTACCTTTTCGATGGCGATGAACGACTACGGCTTCGAACTGCTTTCCGACACCGAAATCCCGCTCGAACACGCGCTCGAGGTTGGGCTGTTCAGTACCGAAAACCTGCTCGACGACCTCGCCCATAGCCTGAACAACTCCGAAATGGCGACGCGCCGCTTTCGGGAAATTGCCGCGATTGCCGGCCTGATGTTTCAGGGCTATCCGGGCAAAAACGTGCAAACGCGCCACCTGCAAGCCTCTGCCAAAATGCTTTTCGAGGTCTTTACCGCCTACGAACCCGGCAACCTGCTCGTGCGCCAAGCCTACGACGAGGTGCGCGGTCAACATACCGCCGACGACCGCTTACGCGCAGCACTTGTGCGCATGGCAAGCAAAAAACGACTGCTCAAACATCCGCCACGCCCTTCGCCGCTCGCCTTTCCTATCTTAGTGGACCGAATGCGCAACCAACTCAGTTCGGAAACCCTCGAAGACCGCGTAGGGCGAATACAAGCCGAATTAGAGCAATTTGTGGAACAAATTCCTACCTTTGCCCGCGATAACGCATCAGAATCACACAGGATGTAGATAACTCACAACCCAATGGAAAATTATCAGGACAAAGAATTGCTGCGTTTTACCACCGCAGGTAGTGTGGACGACGGTAAAAGCACCCTCATCGGCAGAATGTTGTACGACTCGAAGTCTATCTTTGAAGACCAACTTGAGGCCGTAAAGCGTTCGAGCGAGCAGAAAGGACTCGACCACATTGAGCTTGCGCACCTCACCGACGGGCTACGCGCCGAGCGCGAGCAAGGTATCACGATTGACGTGGCGTATAGGTACTTCGCAACCCCCAAACGCAAGTTCATCATCGCCGATACGCCCGGTCATATTCAATATACACGCAACATGGTAACAGGTGCTTCTACGGCGAACCTCGCCATTTTGTTAGTAGATGCGCGAAAAGGCATGGTCGAGCAAACATGTCGCCATGCGTTTATCGCCTCGTTGCTGCAAA
>CAYUJH010000025.1:0-1365 GCA_964444995.1 uncultured Roseobacteraceae bacterium
GCTGGGAGTTCGGGGGCGGCCGCACCAGCAACGAGCAAAACCCTAGCATACAGTTCGACCGCCTCGGCGACTACACCATTCGGCTAACGGCTACCTCGGAAAGTGGTTGTAGCAATACAGTTACCCGTACCTTTCGGGTTACTTCGCTCGCGGACACACGCCTACTCGCCGGCGTATCGGTCTTTCCCAACCCTAGTACGGGAACCTTCGAGTTTGTACTCGAAAACGAGCAGCAGGGCGATGTATATCTGCAAATCAGCACCGTAAGCGGGCAGGTAATCAAAGAAAGTACTGTGCGCAAACAGGCCAACCAGCTTCGTCATACCTTCGACCTTGCGCAACTGCCCGCCGGCTTGTACCTACTTAAAGTACGGCAGGGCGAACGGTTCAGCGTGCAACGTTTGCTAAAAAGCAACTAAACACACTTCATTTCGCGCATACCCTATCAAAAAAAGCGACCTACTTTGCAGTAGGTCGCTTTTTTTGTATCGAGAAACCTCTCTACATATTCATCCTTTCAGTACACTTGTATTTGCTAGTGATTGTACGCGCTCAAAAATACCTCTGCGTCGCTATCTTGAGCAAGTAGAGGTTTTGCCTCTCTCCAAGAAAGTGCCACTTCGTGCATCTCCGGGCGGTTGCTATTGCTTGCGTCGAAGTGGAAAATAATGGCTGTATCGGTCAAAGAGAACTTATTGAACAAGTACTTAGGGTCGGGGATAACGCCTTCGGGCATTTTACTGCGTAGCAAACTGAGCAGTTCGGCTTCTTTTTCTCGGTCAAAAAGATTGCCGGGTTTTACATCGCGGTTTTTTTCGATGTTGTAGTTGAGCGTAAGTACCTGCTTGGCATTTTCCTGTGCGCCTCCGAAGCGTTTATCTTCCTGAAAGCGCAGGCTCACGATGCGCGAAGAGGTGAAATTGACCAAGTAGTCGAAATAAAGCTCGGCATGAGCCTGCGCGGCATTTTGTTCTACAGCCTTACGACACTCGTTCTGAAAACTGGTAATCGATTGGGTCATGATGGTTTGAATGGCGAGGTTAATTGCATGACGCTGCTCTTCGACAATGCCATTTGGCTCTGCTTCCGGATACCACACATACAAGCTGTAGTGGTCATAGTTCTTTTTGATATTTCTTCGCGCAAACGAAATCTCTTCAGGTATCTCCGTCGCTTTTTGAGGAAAAGAAACCAGAGTGCCAAGCACAAGGGCCAAAATAGTAGTAAACTTTTGCATCTTTATGCGCCTTGAAATGATGTAGGATAAATAAGCAAATAATAGCTGGTACGCTAACGTGTAAGGCCTTCCGTTATTTTCAAAAAAAACAACGACCTGAAATCCTGGGTGGACGCCTGCAAAAAACT
>CAYUJH010000025.1:1375-12655 GCA_964444995.1 uncultured Roseobacteraceae bacterium
TACTAGTGAGCCTCTCCCAAGGCTGTATGCAACCTTTCCAAAAAGCCTTACCAAACAGCAGCTACTGCCCCGAATCTCGTAGGCACTTACCCAATAAACTCCATTTGGTGGGGGTGTAGTATGCGATTATCCAAAAAATTGCACAGTAAATAAAGCGTCTATTTCGCATATACTCTTTAACCAAGCCATGCAAGTAAGGCCTTCATTTGCAACGCACTGTCAAAATGTTGCGCGCAAAATGCCCTACCGCGCTGCCCCATCCTGCGGCGCTCGTCGGCAGAGTGCGTAGCTAACCGTTGCAAATTTTCAGCGAGCTGCTCGGTATGGGCAGGGGCTGAAACAAGCCCACAAGCGGCTTGCTGCACAATTCGCGCCCCCTCGCCCGCCCCATGAAACAATACGGGTAAGCTCGCGGCCATCGCCTCGTAGAGTTTTGAGGGCAACGTGCCGCGCACATATGCTTTCTGGCACACCAGCGCGGCATCGTGGCGCTGTAGCACGTCGGGCACCTGCTCAGGAGCCACCGCCGCATGTAAAAAAACATCAGGACGCGGCGTATGCACTAGGTAACTCACTAACGCCTCCCGCTCAAAACCCTCTCCGAAGATATGCAACTCCCATCCCAACGCCGAGAAGTTCGTAGCTTTTACTACCGCACAGATGTTCTGCGCCAGCCCCAGCGTACCTACATACACCAGTTTGCGCGGAGCATCGAGCGGGCGAGATGCCGAGACAAGACGCGCCGAAAAACGCTCTATCTGCGCGCCAGTGCGATATAACAGCACACTTTTCTGCCCCAGCGCACGTAAATATGCAATAATTTCTTCAGATTGCCCCATGCACCCGTCGGCGCGCCTGTACAGCATATCGGCAGCGTACAAAAGCGTGCGGTATAACCTCCCCGATTTAAGTACACCCAAATCGAGCGTGGCGGAGGGCCACAAGTCGGATACATTTACGATAAACTTCGCTCCCGAAAGTTTGGCGAGCACCCAGACCGAAAAAGGTAAAAGCAAAGGCGGACACTGCACAATGCAGACCTGCGGGCGCTTGCGCAATACGTGCGGCAACGATAAAAAAATACTTACTGCCAGCGAAAGCATATTAAGCAACCTATGCGCTTTACCGTTGCTCTTTAAAGGATACAGCCCATGCCGATACAGGATAAAATGCGGATGCACCTCGCGTTGAAACCATTTACCCCGATAAGGCGACTGAATGTGGCCTTGCGGATAGTTCGGAAAACCAGTGTACACCTCTACGTCGTGCCCAGCTTTGGCAAGCCCTACGGCCATGTAGTGCAATCGCCAAGGTGCGGCCCCAATTTCGGGTGGAAAATTATGTGTAAAAATACTGATTTTCAATGTGTTGGTGTAGATAATTGGGAACAGACGCCGCACAGTACAAACAAGGAACATACTGCAAAGAGTGCGCAGGTACTTCTTGGCTATCAGGCAAACAAATTAAAGAAAATAATTGCGGGAAAACACGCAAGAGTCCACCAGTTTTACTAATATTGATATTTGAACACAACCCGCCACGTTTGTTATGGAATTAATTTTAGATTTTCTCAAAATCACCTTACCAGCAGGCCTTGTCCTATACGCTGTCTTTCTTATTGTGCGCTCTTTTTTAAGCAGTCAGTTTCAGCAACACACCCTCGAGTCGAGGCAGGAGCACACCAAGACCACACTTCCGCTGCGCCTACAAGCCTACGAACGCATGGCGATTTTCTTAGAGCGTATTACCCCCAACCACCTCATCGTACGCCTCAACGATGGCTCGTACAATGTAGCGCAGTTTCAGCATATCCTCGTCAATGACATTAAGCAAGAGTTTTACCACAACCTTTCCCAACAAATTTACATGAGCGACGAGGCTTGGGACCTAACCCGCCAAGCCATGGAAAGCGTCATTTCGCTCATCAACGCCTCTGCGCAGCACCTAGAACCCGAAGCACCGTCTATCGAACTAGCCCGAAAAATATTTGAAAACGTGCTAGCCGAAGAAACTAACCACATCCAACGCGCACTAAAGTATCTAAAAAGTGAGATTAGAAGTATCTTCTAAGGTACGCCAAACACGTTTGCACCTCACGAAGAAGCCACCCTTGAAGGAGTGGCTTTTTTAGTGCCTTATTATCCTCTATTTTTTTTCGAGTCTTATAAACGACATTTTCATCACTTTATTATACGTAGCTCGCATCTATTTTCTAAACAGATGTAATTTTTCACAAATCAAGCACACATTATAGAACCCTGCTTGCGTGAAATATCACGTATTTGACTATATTTCGTAAAAACCAATTTGCTACAACTCACCCTACAAAACACAAAAGCCTTACAATCAATGTTTTATATACATTTGGCTGTTTATTTGATTATTTTGGTCAGCGTGCTAACTGCAGATAAACAAATTGTTTTCTTTGTAATAAAATAAAAAAAAACGCATACTTTTACCGCAATTAAACCAAATACTTTCCTACTTTTACAATTTCACTAGCCTTTCAGAAAGATCTCTTTAACTTACTACATACATCTCTTTATGGAATTGTACTACTGGTTTATTCTAACGCTGCTAATCACAGCTAATGTCGGCATTATTCTGTATGCCTACTTTCGCTACTTGAGATACCTGAATCCTGCAAAAGGCTACACGTATAGCCTCTCCCTGCTCGTGGGTTTGTTTTCTATCAATACCGTCATCGTGTCGAGCCATTTAAAAGGAGACTCGTCGCGCTCGCTGCGTATTGCCTCACCTGCTTCTTACAAAGTCTCGTTGGCCTGGCTCTCGTTTTCGAGCACTGCGGAGCGTTCTACTGTAGCCATGCCTGCCAGAGAAGAAAACGTTCACCCTGCAAGCATCGCCAAAGCCTATCACCCTGCCGAGCACGCAAAGTCGCTCTCCGAAAATGATAAAAATGCCGACGTGAAGGTTGCACCCAAAGAAGTCGTAAAACATAGCACTCCAACCCTTCCTCTCTCCGAACTCGCAGCCTTATTGCCCATCCATGCAGCAGGCACACAAAGCACAGAAGACTTTTCGCTCGTTAATCTTTCCGAAGCCCCCCTCAGCGAAGAGTATGCAGCACCCACCCAGCCCACGCAATGCACGGAAGAAGAATTAGCACGAAAGTTCAACGAAATCAGTACCAAAGAAGGGACTAGCGCAGAGAAAGATACCCAAGTTCGCAATATTTTGAAATGCTTCAGCAGCGAGACCCTCTCTATCCTAGTGGTAGAACGCGCCATGATAGGAGTTGGAGAAAATAGCTGGGAAATGAAGGGAAAACCTATGAAACTTACAATTAAAGATTACCTTAGCGGAGTAAAGCATTTGTCGCTCGGAGACGCTATTGAGATAGATACCATTCAATATGATAACGCCGGAAAAATCACCTACATCGAGCTTTCAGAAAAGCGCAAAGTTTAGCGCATCGGCTGCCTGCTCTGTTTCTACGTATTCCTCTTTTTTCTGCAAGCACCTTGGGTTCATGGTGCTTTTTGTTGCGTTTTTTGGTGCCTGCACCCCTGCCGCCAACGAAAGCGTATCGGCGGAGGAAGTGCTCAACCAGCAGGCAGAGTCGTTTCGGGAGCGCATTATGAACCAGCGCATTATGCTCGACGACGCACTGCGGCAACTCGACCTAGAAAAGAAGCAGGTCAAAGTACTTGAGGGGCAAATAGAACTCAATAAAGAGCAGCTCGCCCAAGCACAAACCAACCAAAAAATGATGCAAGACTACGAAAACTTGCAGAATGCCTTAGCACGACGCACGCGCGAACTACAAAAGAAAGAAAAAGAGTATGCGGCTGTGAACCTAAAACTCGATAAGGTACTTGCCTATCTTGAAGAAAACAACATCGCCCTAATTACCAACGAATTAGGCGATATTGAAGATGTAAAAGTGGGAGAAGGCAATGTGGGCCTTAACGCCAAGTACGACTCACTGTTCAACGTGTTACAAGGCGAGCGAACCAGCTTCGATAAAACAGTCAAAAACCTAAATACATTGGTAGCAGCATATCAGCGCGAAGCGGTGCGATGGAGAACCCGATTTAACAAAAGAGGGCTGTTTATCAGTAACTTAAATGCTAACTTCCGCGTGAATTTCGTAGTCGACTCTGCGCAACAGCAAGGCTCTTTGCTCTTTAAAGGCGAACTAGCACGCCAAATAGGACGCCCCGGTAAGGCATCGGTACCGGTACGAATTACCTGCAGCCTGCCCAACGGAAATCTCATAGATTTATACAATCAGGTCGTAGAGTTCGGACGTAAAGATACGCTCGTGGCACTGACCAAAATTAATTCATATACGATAGAGGCGGAAGGGCTTCATCAGTTCGTAGTCTATTTGGGAAGCGAAGAAGTATATTATGAAGATATGCTATTGCAATTACCCTAAGCATTGGGCTTTCCGAAACTTTATCTTAGCACGCCGAACTTTGTTGTACGGTGTGCTTTTTAGTATATGCCTTTCCTGCGCCACATATCCGAGTTTGGCACAGATAGAATGGGCTGCACGCGCTACCGACTTACAAGGTACACGGATAGAAAGTTTTGATAAGTTACTTGGTGCGCCCGATTCGTACTTAGAAGAATCGCAAAGTGAGTTTGCATGGACGGCTTATTTTGAACAAGGCGGAGAGGTAAAAGAAATTTTGATACAGTTTGAAAAAGCTATTCCCGTTCGCAAAATCTTTGTGGTAGAAAATTTTGGCATTGGCCTGAAAGAAGTGTTTCTGATAGATGAGCAGGGCGGCGAACGCGAGAAGTTTTCACTGAACCAAAATTTTGACTTTCGGCTGAATATCATTTCTAAAATATCGCATATAACCCTTTATAAGCAAACCGACTATAAGGTAAAGTTTTTGCGCATCGTAGTTCACGAACCTTTTTCGGCCTCAGAGGTCTGCCAGGTAGATGCCACAGGTATTTCTAGCGAAGATGTGCATTACCTGTTCCCGCCTCGGCACGTAATTGCACGCAGACAACTTGCGGCAAAGTTTCCGTTTACACTCAATTACCAACTGCTCGACCACGAAAATCAGCAGCCTCTTGTGGGCGCCGAGGTAGTTCTGACCGACCTTATCACCCAACTTAAAGATACGCTCGTTACCGACAACGAAGGGCGCGTAGTAAAACCGCTCACGCACTCTAAGTTTTCGTTGCAAGTTGCGCGAGAAGGCTACTTCGTAGGCAACGACTATACATTTTCGACCCTAACGTACGAAAAGGGAACCATCGTAACGCAAAACGCAACGGTGCGGCGCTTTCAGCCCGGTAAGTCATTTGTATTCTACGGGCTATTTTCTACCCCCAATGCTGTGGCACTTACCGAAAAAGACATGCAAATTCTGGAAAAAATCCTGAAGACCTTACAGGCTAATCCGCAGTCGGTGGTCGCCCTGCGCGTACATACCGACTCGCGCGGCAACGATGACTTTAACATGGAAATTACGCAAGTACGCGCCGAGGTCATTGCTGAGTATCTCAAGGAGCGAGGGGTGGAAGGCAAACGCTTACTCACTGAAGGACTTGGCGAGACGCAACTTATCAACGAATGCGCCAACGGGGTGCTCTGCGATAGCAAAAAACATACGGCAAACCGCAGGCTAGTCGTCGAAGTAGTGGACTATTTATACTGAAAGAGGTCCTACTCCTCGTCGCGCCATGCGAGCGTGTGCAAAAGATGTGTCAGGTCTTCCTTCACATAGGCAATCACCGGGGCAAGCGAGTCGGCGCGTTGCGAAGTGGGGAAGTAGAGCGCGGCGCGTAGAAAATGTGTGGTAGTATCGGTAACCCAAAACTGGTAAAAGCTGGGCACATCGCCGGAAAGTTCAGAGACTACTCCGCCATATCCTTTTGGCGTTTTGATGGGATACTCTGTAATGCTCGACGAGCGCACATTGTGCTTGTGAGTAAGGCGCGAAGAACTGTTTACATACGCGGCCAGAGAATCGAAATGTACAATTCTTTTGTACGAAATACTAACACTCGCCCTAAAACTGAGGTAGTTGAGTTCAATCCAGTGCGGTTGCGCAAGGGTAGAGGAGTCCGGAAGTATCACAGCGTGCTGCGAATACTCAAAGGTATAAGGATGCTGCTCGGCGAGCGGTTGGTAAGCATGAGCCGGCAGGTCTATCCGGTGATAGCCGCGTGGCTTGGGATAGTATTCGATTTGTTGACAGCCCCACAAATTCAAGGCAAAGAGGCAGAGAAAAAATCGGCGTAAAAAGCCAGCTTTTTTGGGCATAGTATTGTTATTTTTTTTGACAAAAAAGGGGCAGCATGGAAAGGCATTAATCTAAAAAATCGGAAGAGTGATGCTTGTTTTGCTGCTCGCGAATGAGTACCCGTACCGTTTTGATACGCTTTCTGGTTACGGAAACGGCCGTAAAGACGTAGTTGCCAAACTCTACTTTTTCACCGGCCAAGGGCATGTGCGAAGCAATTTCAAGAAACAGTCCTCCGAGCGACTCGCTCTCACCTTTCACGGCATCGAAGGTATGTATATCAATGTCGAGTATCTTGCAGAAGTCGTTCAAAGAGGTTTTTCCTTCAAACGTAAAGGTGTGCTCGTCTATCTTTTTATACGATATTTCGTCGGTGTCTAATTCATCATTGATTTCACCCATGATTTCTTCCACCACGTCTTCCAGCGTTACTAGCCCGAGTGTCCCTCCGTATTCATCTACAACGATGGCAATGTGTACGCGCTTTTCTTGGAACTCGCGCAGCAGCTGGTCTATCTTTTTTCCTTCTATAACAAAGAAAATATCACGCCGAATCAGCTTTTGCCACTCAAAATACTCGTCGCGGTCTAAGTAGGGCAAAATATCTTTGATGTAGAGAATGCCCTCAAGCTGGTCAATCGTCTCGCTGTAAATAGGAATGCGCGAGTAGCCCGACTTATTGACCAAGTCCATGAGCTGATGAAAGTCTAGTTCAATGTCGAAGGCGGTAATATCCATGCGGGAGCGCATGATTTGTTTTACGAGCTTAGAGCCAAAATTCACAATACCTTTCAGGATTTCTTTTTCGCCCTCGCTCGCTTCGTGTCTGGTCGTCATCTCCAGCGCTTCTTTTATTTCGTTGACCGATACCTCGTATCCTTTTGCATGAAAACGCTTTTCTACAAAATTACCTAAGTGCGTTAAAAGACCCGAAAGCGGGCGAAATAGCATAGAGCAGATGTACAAAGGCCGAGAGGTGAGCACGGCAAAACTCATATTCCGCTGTGTGGCAAAGACTTTCGGGACGATTTCTCCAAAAAACACAATGGCTACTGTTACAAGCACTGTAAGAAGTGCTAAGGCTAGGTGATTGTCTTTCCCGGCAATTTGCCATGTGATGAATGTGGAGAGGGTAACGATAGCCACATTCACCAAGTTATTGAGGATCAGTATGGTAGCTAGTAAGAGTTTGGGATTGCTCAATAGGTCGAGGATAAGTACGTCGGCAGGCTTTCGGGCTTGCTTGCAGTGGCTAATCTGACCGGGGGTGAGAGAAAAAAAAGCTACTTCTGAGCCGGATACAAGGGCGGAGATGCACAGTAGCAAGAGAGTAACTCCGACGAGAGGATAGGCCGTTGCGGGGATTCCTACCAGCGCGTGTGCTACGGCATACAAGCCTTCAGCAGGTTCTGGTTCTAAACTAGACTCCAAGGTACAAAAGATTTGATAAAAAAAAGGCTAGGTGCTTTCGGTACTACGTCCGAAGGCACCTTAGCACATGTTTAGAAAGGGAGCTGGTCGTCAAGCTCTTCGTTGCCCGGTTCGTTCACAGAAGAACTCATTGCAGACGAACTCGCCGACGGTGCGCTGTATTGTTTGTCCGGTGGCAAGTCGCCCTCATCGGGTACGGGAATATTGCGGTATGGGTCTGCGCTTCCCTGCCGAGTACCTAAAAGGGTCATGTTGTCGGCAACTACTTCCGTAGTTCGTCGGTCGTTGCCTTCTTGGTCTTGCCAAGCGCGTGTCCGAAGTTTACCTTCTATATACACCTGCGAACCTTTTTTTAGGTATTTCTCGGCAATTTCTGCCAAGCCACGCCACAGAACGATGTTGTGCCACTCGGTAAGGCTTTTTTTCTCGCCGGAGGTCTTGTCTTTGTACGTTTCGGTGGTTGCCAACGAAAAAGAGGCTACTGCCACACCGTTTTCTAAGTGGCGCACCTCAGGGTCTTTCCCCAAATTGCCCACTAAAATTACTTTATTTACTCCTGACATGATGCTAAAACGTTTTTGCGTTACAAAGTTATACGAAAGAAATGTAAGTATGCTAAGATTTATTCACGCGAGCACGTAGGCACGTTCGCGACCAATGAAATGAGAGGATAATTTAAAGAATATTTCGGTACGCCAAAAATTTTTCTTCTAAATATTTCTGAATCAGGATAGGCTTGGGGAGTGTGTCTATGTCGGTGAAGGTATAAAAAGCTCCTTTTTCATCGGAAAGAAGAGGACGTATAGCCTCGCGCTGCCGCAGTTGCAGGTGTGCAAAGCGAACGTGCAGCCGCTGATGGCTCAGTAGATGCGTGTAAGACGTGGAAAAATCTTGTAGGATGAAGGCACTTTCAGGAAGTTGCACCGTAAGACGGGCGGCGAGTGCCTCTTCGTCGAGCGGAGTGGGTGTTTCTATGTTGGGGAAGTCGTACAGCCCCTGCCAAATGCCCTGCTCGTCGCGTTGTTTCAAAAACAAGCACCCGTCCCATTCTACCACCAGATAATGAAAGAAGCGGTCGCGCACTTTTTGCTTTCGCGCTTTTACCGGCAGTGTCTGCTGCGTGCCTTCGCGCTTGGCCACGCACTGCTCGGCAAAGGGGCAAAATAGGCAGTTGGGCTTTTGCGGCGTGCAAAGGGTTGCCCCAAATTCCATAATGGCTTGGTTGTACTCCCGCGCATGATGTTGCGAGACGAGTTCCTGCGCTTTTTGAGCAAACACTTTCTGCCCGCCCGACGAGCCGATGTCGTCGCGCAGCCCAAACAGCCGTGCGAGCACGCGATATACATTGCCATCTACCACTGCCACTGACTCGTTGTAAGCAAACGAGGCGATGGCTGCCGCGGTATATTTTCCTACACCTTTTAAGGCAATTAAATCGCGATATGTTGTGGGAAATACGCCTCCATAGTGCTCTACGACCTGCTGCGCAGTGTGGTGCATGTTATGTGCGCGGGAGTAATAACCCAATCCTTGCCACAGACGCAGCACTTCGTCTTGCGGGGCGGCGGCAAGTGCTTCCACGGTGGAGTACGCCGCTACGAACCGCTCGTAGTAGGGCATCCCTTGCTTTACCCGCGTTTGCTGCAAAATGACCTCCGAGAGCCATATTCGGTAGGGGTCGGTCGTGTGCCGCCACGGGAGGTCGCGCTGGTGCTGGGCGTACCACGTTAGTAATTGGGTTTCTAAGTATTTCGCATTCAGAATATGTTGTTTCATGCTAAGAGGGGAAAATGGGAATACGTGGAACGATGAACCCTGGCGCATAAGGCTTACCAATCGGTTTTACTATCTTTGCACCAAAACGGGAACTCAAACATCTTATAAAGGCTTGCTGTTTTAGCTAAACCATACACACACATTTTTAAGTCATATCCCCCTTTCGTGCAGCTATGTATATCGAAATCCTAAAATCTAAAATTCACCGTGTAAAGGTAACACAGGCAGAACTAAACTACGTAGGTAGTATCACTATTGACGAAGACCTGATGGATGCTGCCGATTTAATTGAGGGTGAAAAGGTGCAAATTGTCAATAATAACAACGGCGAGCGGCTCGAGACGTACGTCATCACCGGGGCGCGAGGCAGTGGTACGATTTGCCTCAACGGCGCGGCGGCCCGCAAGGTACAGGTGGGCGATGTGCTTATTATTATCTCGTATTGTTTGGTAGAAAAAGAAAAGGCGAAGGCATATCGCCCCAAGCTCATTTTCCCCAACGAGCATAACTTGCTCATCCCCGAACTATTGAGCCTTTAACATAACACTCTGCGCAATCCTTCTTTTGCATGAAAATATCTTTCCAATCGGTACTAAAGTACCTTTTTTTTCTCGGCGTTGCTGCCTTATTGCTCTTTTATGTGTACCGCAACCAACAGTGGAGCGAAATACAGGCTAACCTAGCGAAAGCAAACTTTTTCTGGATAGGCGTGTCGGTAGCAAGTGCCGTAATGAGTCATGTGAGTCGCGCCCTACGCTGGAAAATCGCCCTGCGCCCTTTCGGCTTTCAGGTGTCGGGCTTCCGGGCATTTTTAGCCGTATTTATTGGCTACTTCGCCAACCTATTCGTGCCGCGCATGGGCGAAGTAGCGCGCTGTGGTATTTTGCGGAAAACCGACCAAGTACCTGTTGTCGCTTCGTTTGGAGCGGTCATCACCGAGCGCGTGTTCGACCTTTTCATCCTGATGACGCTCACCGCTACGGTTGTGCTCCTAGAATTCGATAAAGTCGGCGCGTTTTTGCTACAGCGTCTTGCCCTTGGTTCTGAAACGCTCCCCTCCTATTTGCTTCCTGCCTTGCTAGGCGTGAGCCTGCTCGGGCTATTGCTACTCTCCCTGCTCTACAGTCAGCGCAAACGCATACAGCAGCTGCCTTTTTACCACAAAATCGCCGATTTTATCATTGGTTTAAAAGAAGGGCTGTTAAGTGTTACAAAATTAACACGCCGCGAGCGAGCATGGTACCTGCTCCACACCGCCGTAATTTGGATTATGTATTATACCATGACCTACGTGCTGTTTTTCACCCAAGCAGAAACAAGCGACTTGGGCATGTTGTGCGCACTTAGTGTATTTATTATGGGTGGTATTGGCATCGTGATTCCTACCCCCGGCGGCGTAGGCTCTTATCATTTGTTTGTGGGCGTTACGCTCATGGCGTATGGCTTAGGCGAAACGGAAAGTAAGGCGTTTGCCTTCCTGATGCACAGTGCGCAGTCGCTTGCCATTTTGTTCTTTGGAGGCTTGAGCCTGCTCATTATTTCTCTCTGGTTGCCGCGCTTATCTGCCGCGCAGCAAGCCGCACAAAACCCGCCAACCGAGCCGCTACCCCATGCCTAGCACGCGTGCCCAGCAAAACCCGTTTTGCACCGACCGAAGTAAGCAGAACAACGTGCCAGAGTCATCTTCTATCCTCAAGTCTCTCCTTGAAAAGGAGAGATTTCCTCACCTCATTTTTTCGTATCTTTGTGTGAAAAGAACATGCACGATGAGTAAAATACTGGTTCGGTTTGATTGGGCAATGAAAAAATTGCTGCGCCACAAGGCAAACTTCGATAT
>CAYUJH010000026.1:0-2518 GCA_964444995.1 uncultured Roseobacteraceae bacterium
CTGCGTAGTTTGCACCTTGCGCCCGCCAATTTCGAGCAAAAACGTGGCAGTGAGCGCAGCGGGGTTTTCGGGCACGCCTACGAGCCACTGCTCGCGAACTTGGAACATGCCGCGCTCCTCTGGCTCTACAAGCCAATAAGGTTGTGTATAAGGTTGATTTTGAGGAATTTGTATGCTATGTTTGAGCGTTTTCAATCGGTTGGGCGCAAGCGCGCTATCTATCGAAATGACTTCTTTCTGACCGCTCAGGCGTACTTCTTTGAGGTGTACGGGGTAGGCATTTCGGCGCAAGGTGCGCACTTCGAGGGCAAGGCTATCGCCGGGCGTGGTGCTGTATTCCGCGCTGATAACATCGGCCCAAAAGCCTGCACAGTGTAGCAGAAGGGCTTCGAGGTCTTTCTTTTTTTCTACCACGCAAGGGTTATTGGCGGGGAGCGCGTCGAGAGCCTCTCCAATCGCCAAGAGTTGCGGGATACTTTCGTGGGGCGCACGCAGGTTGTAGGTAGCCAGTGCTTTTTCGATGCGTTGCTGCACGTCCTTCGCCCCGGCTACGCGCCCCCAGGTAAGGTCTATGCCCTCGAACACGTCGTTTTGAGCCTGCTCGCCGCCGAGGTGCGCAAAATATTCGAGTTCTTCGCCCCGCTGCAAGGCTGCGCCAAACCCTTGGCTTTTGTGCATACTGCGGCTCATCGCCGAAACTTCTCCGTACGACCGGCCAAGCAGTGGGTTAAACGTACCGGCATCGAGTTGGGTCATCTCTTCTACCTTCAGCGAAGGCTCGCGCGATAAAAACCACGACGATACGTTCCAGACCACGCGTTTTGCTTGCCAGGGGGCTACGTGCGCAAGTTGTTCGGGGAAACGCGTAGGGTCGGCGGCGGCCTCGAAGGCTTCTACCGCCAAAATAGCAGAGGCTGTATGATGCCCATGCGTTTTTCCCTCGCTATCGGGCGAAAAGCGCGTCATAATTACGTCGGGGCGGAGCAGGCGGACGGCCCATACCACGTCGGCCAAGACTTTTTCGCGGTCCCAGATGGTAAAGGTTTCCTTCGAGACTTTCGAGAACCCAAAGTCGTTGGCGCGGCTAAAGAACTGATGCCCGCCGTCGAAGCGTCTGGCTTCTAACAGCTCATGCGTTCGGATAAGCCCCAACAGTTCGCGGACTTCCTTGCCGATGAGGTTTTGTCCTCCGTCGCCCCGTGTGAGCGATAAATAGGTGGTTTTCAGACCTTTTTCGTTGGCAAGGTAGGTAATCATGCGCGTGTTTTCGTCGTCGGGGTGAGCGGCTACGTAGAGCACGTTGCCCACTACGTTGAGTTTTTCGAGGGCAAGGCGAATTTGTGCAGCATTCCACGATTCCATCGGGCGGCTTTGCGCGTGCAGCAGCGTGCCGTAGAGCAGTGCGGCGAGAAAAGAGAAGAGAAGTAGGGTGTTCTTTTTCATAACCTGTTTTATGTATATAACATGAGAGAAAGAAGGTGTTAAGATAAGTATATTGGCCGTATGGGATTGCCAGAAGAGGTACGTTTTCCCCCTTTTAAACAAGCCTACAACCCGCGAAGGTGCAGGTAAAAATAGGGAAACTTTGTCCGCGCTCAAAGGAAGCGAAGAGCGGTAACGTAGTTTTAGCAAATGCGGGGCCGTTGCCGCTGAACTGGGGGACACATTGCGCGATGTAGTAGAGAAGGACACAAAGTGTGTTATGAATACATGAAAACCGTGATAAAGTTAAAAGTAGGCAAATAATGCAGCGTTTGAATTTGGTGTATCCTCAAAAAATACTAACTTTAAAAGGGAAAAATGACTTACGTGGAAAAAACCGCTTATTTGCCTATGCGGTTTCGTATTTTTTTGTTGTTTTAGAATAATATAGCTTTGTGTAAGTAACATAAATTGAGGGACATATATGGATAAATTTTCTTACATCGCCAATGCAGAAGGTGCGTACATCGACGAGATGTACGAAGCATTTAAAAAAGACCCCCACTCGGTAGACCCCTCGTGGAAGTTTTTCTTCGAAGGGTTTGACTTTTCGCTTGCCAAATACGGTGAAGACGGCGCGAGCCTTGCTCCCGACGCCGTTTCGGGCGAGCAGGTAAAAAAAGAGATTGCTGTGCGTAATTTGATAGACGCATACCGCTCGCGCGGGCACTTGCAATCGAAAACCAATCCGGTGCGCGAGCGCGTCAACCGGCAAGCACGGCTCGAACTGGAAGACTTCGGCCTTTCCAGCAAAGACCTCGACACGGTGTTTCTGGGTGGCGAAGAGCTGGGCATTGGCGCAGCGCCACTCAAAGAAATTGTGCGCGTGCTCAAAAAGATTTACGAAGGCCCTATCGGCTTCGAGTTCATGAGCATCCGCGAACCCGAAACGCTAGAGTGGTTTCGCACGAAGGTAGAGCGCGAGTCGCTCAAATTCAACTTCACGGTAGAAGACAAAAAGCGCATCCTGAGCAAGCTCAACGAGGCCGTTGTATTTGAGAACTTCCTCCATACCAAATACATTGGGCAGAAACGC
>CAYUJH010000026.1:2528-3451 GCA_964444995.1 uncultured Roseobacteraceae bacterium
GCGAGTCCACCATTCCCGCGCTCGATGCCATCATCCGCTACGGTGCGGAGCTAGGCGTAGAAGAAGTGGTAATTGGCATGGCGCACCGCGGCCGGCTCAACGTACTGACCAATATCATGGGCAAAACCTACGCCCAAATCTTCAACGAATTTGAAGGCTCTGCCCTGCCCGACGAAACAATGGGCGACGGCGACGTAAAATATCACCTCGGTTTTTCTTCGCAGGTAGAACCTGTACCCGGCAGAACCGTTACGCTGAACCTCATGCCGAACCCCTCGCACCTTGAAGCGGTGGACTCTGTGGTCATTGGTTCGGTGCGCGCCAAAGGCGATACGCTCTACGGCGGCGATAAATCTAAAATTGTCCCCATTCTCATTCACGGCGATGCCGCGATTGCCGGCCAAGGTGTGGTCTATGAAACTATCCAGATGTCGCGCCTGAAAGGCTACGACGTGGGGGGCACTATCCACTTTGTCATCAACAACCAAGTGGGCTTCACGACCGACTTCCACGATGCCCGCTCCTCTATCTATTGTACCGATGTTTCGCAGTTGGTAGAAGCGCCCGAAATTCACGTCAATGGCGACGACCCCGAAGCCGTCGTGTTTGCTGTAAAGCTGGCGGTGGAGTTTCGCCAACGCTATCAGCGCGATATTTTTATTGACATGGTCTGCTACCGCCGCCACGGCCACAACGAAAGCGACGAGCCGAAGTTCACGCAGCCCAAGCTCTATAATATCATCTCTAAACACCCGAACCCCCGCGAAATTTATAGCAAAAAACTCGCAGAGGGGCGCGAACTCGACGCAGAACTCGCCAAGAAAATGGACAAGGAGTTCCGCGATATGCTCAACGACCGCCTCAGCGAGGTGCGCCAAAACCCGCTGCCTTATACGCCGCAGCCCTTCGAGCAGGCATGGAAA
>CAYUJH010000026.1:3461-12654 GCA_964444995.1 uncultured Roseobacteraceae bacterium
AGCCCTTCGTCTTTCAAAATCAACCGACTTCGACGAGTCGCCCGATACGGCCGTTTCGCAGGAAATGCTCGAAAAGGTGGGCAATGCCCTTGCGTCTATCCCCGAAGGCTTCAAGCCCCTCAAGCAGATTGATAAACTGCTCAAAGACCGTCGGCAAATGATTTTCGAGGATAAAATGATTAACTGGGCAACCGCCGAACTGCTTGCCTACGGCTCTATCTTGCTAGAAAATAAAATCGTGCGGATGAGCGGGCAGGACGTGGAGCGCGGAACGTTTTCGCACCGACACGCCGTATTGAACGACGCAGAAACCAACGAGAAACACTCAAGCCTTAACCACATTGACGAGGGCAACCAAGAGCGGTTCATGATTTATAACTCCCACCTCTCGGAGTTTGCCGTCTTGGGCTTCGAGGCGGGCTACGCGATGGCCAACCCGAACGCGCTCACGATTTGGGAAGCGCAATTTGGGGACTTTGCCAACGGAGCGCAGGTGATCATAGACCAGTTCATTACCAGTGCCGAGTCGAAATGGCACCGCATGAACGGCATGGTGTTGCTCCTGCCCCACGGCTACGAAGGCCAAGGGCCCGAGCACTCCAACGCACGCCCCGAACGCTTTTTGCAACTCTCGGCAGAGGATAATATCATTGTGGCTAACATCACCACGCCAGCCAACTTGTTCCACTTCTTGCGCCGTCAGTTGGCGTGGGAGTTCCGCAAACCGGCCGTCCTTATGTCGCCCAAGTCGTTGTTGCGCCATCCGTGGGTCATGTCGCCGATGAGCGAGCTAACCGAGGGCAAATTCCGCGAGGTGTATGAAGACGATTACGCTAAGCCGCTTAATAAGGTAGAAAAAGTACTGCTTTGCACAGGCAAAATCTACCTCGACTTGCTCGAAAAACAGCAAGCCGACAAGCGCAAAGATGTCGCCGTGGTGCGCCTAGAGCAACTGCACCCCTTCCCTGCCAAACAACTCACCGCACTTTTGGGCAAATACAAGAATTTGCAAAAAGTGATATGGGTACAGGAAGAACCGGTAAACATGGGCTACTGGACGTACATTTTGCGCTCGTTCTACGAGCGGAAAGACCTTGAGCTAGTAGCGCGCAAACCAAGTGCTTCGCCGGCAACGGGCTATCCCAAAATTCACCAACGCGAGCAAGAGCGCATCGTAAATGCGGCGTTCGACCGCTAGCCTGTGCTAGTAGCTTCGTGTTATTCACTCAATTTTTGTATTTTTTTGAACAGAGATATTTTCAGATAAACGATTATGCGTGTAGAAATTAAAGTTCCGCCAGTAGGAGAGTCCATCAACGAGGTAACGATTTCCCAGTGGCACAAAAAAGACGGAGAGTACGTAGAGCGCGACGAAGTAGTGTGCGAGCTAGAATCCGATAAGGCTTCCTTCGAGCTAAACGCCGAAACGGCTGGCGTGCTAAAAATTGCTGTGCAGGAAGGCGAAACCATCGAAATTGGTACCGTCCTTTGTTACATCGAAGCCGTGGGCAACGGGCAGGCCAAACCAGCCGAAGCCTCGTCGGCAGCCGAATCTTCTGCGGCCAGCCCTTCGCAAACTTCTGGCGCACCCAGCGGCGAAGTGGTCGAAATGGTCGTCCCCGCTGTTGGGGAGTCCATCACGGAGGTAAGCATCGCTTCTTGGAGCAAGCAAACCGGCGACTTGGTAGAAGTAGATGAGCTACTTTGCGAAATTGATTCCGACAAGGCAACCTTCGAGCTAACCGCCGAACACCGAGGCATTTTGGAAATTATAGCGCAAGAAGGCGAAAAACTTGCCGTAGGCGCGCCTATCTGCAAGATTGCCCTCGTTTCTGGCGATGCGCCCGCCCCAGCGAGCAAGGCAACAGCGGTATCGGAGGCATCAGGTTCTGCTGCCGGTGGTACAAGCTACGCTACAGGCCACGCCTCGCCTGCCGCCAAGAAAATCATGGACGAAAAAGGGCTTTCCTCGAACGATATAAAAGGCACCGGCATAGACGGCCGCATCACCAAAGAAGATGCCCTAAACGCACAAAAAACGGCGACACCTGCGCAAAAAACGGCGGCACCATCGGAAGAGGCTGCGCCAACGCCTCAGGGCGAACGCAACGAACGCCGCCAAAAAATGACCAGCTTGCGCAAAACCATCGCCCGCCGTTTGGTAGCGGTGAAAAACGATACGGCAATGCTCACCACGTTCAACGAGGTGGACATGCAGCCTATCATGGAGATTCGCAAGAAATACAAAGACCTCTTCAAAGAAAAACACGAAGTGGGCTTGGGCTTCATGTCCTTCTTTACGAAAGCCTGTACCACCGCGCTGCTCGAGTGGCCGGCGGTAAACGCCAAGATTGACGGCGAAGAAATGGTCTATCACGACTTCTGCGATATTTCCATCGCCGTTTCTACGCCACGAGGCCTGGTAGTTCCCGTAATTCGCAATGCCGAAAAACTTGATTTTCAAGGTGTTGAAAAAGAAATCATTCGCTTGGCGTTGCGTGCTCGCGACAACAAACTGACCATTCCGGAAATGACCGGCGGAACGTTCACCATCACCAACGGAGGCATTTTCGGCTCCATGCTTTCTACGCCCATTATCAACGCCCCGCAGTCGGCTATTTTGGGGATGCACAACATCGTAGAGCGCCCGGTGGCTATCAACGGCAAGGTAGAAATTCGCCCGATGATGTACGTGGCCCTTTCTTACGACCACCGCATCATTGACGGCAAGGAGTCGGTAAGTTTCCTTGTGCGCGTCAAACAGCTTCTCGAAGACCCCACACGCTTACTTTTGGGCGTATAACCTTACACAATATCATCAAAGGGAGGCGTTTTTCACCTCCCTTCTTTTTAATTTTTTCAGCAAAAAACCCTTAACAACCCTAAGATATGAGTTACGATGTTACCGTAATCGGTTCGGGCCCTGGCGGCTATGTGGCGGCCATCCGCGCCGCACAGCTAGGCCTGAAAACCGCGCTGATTGAACGATATAACACACTCGGCGGCACCTGCCTCAACGTAGGCTGTATCCCCTCAAAGGCTCTGCTCGACTCCTCCGAGCATTTCTACAAGGCGCAGCACGAGTTCAAAACGCATGGTATTGAGCTATCGAATTTGCAGGTAAATCTGCCCCAAATGATTGAGCGCAAGCGCCAAGTAGTGCAACAAACCTGCGACGGCATTAGCTTTCTGATGAAAAAAAATAAGGTGGATGTATTCCACGGGCACGGCTCGTTTGTCAATAAAAATACCATTAAAATTGCCAAAGCCGACGGCAGCAGTGAGGAAATCAGCACGCAAAAAACCATCATCGCTACCGGCTCGAAGCCCATCATCATCCCCGGCGTAGCCTACGACAAAAAGCGCGTCATTACCTCGACGGAAGCCCTCGAAATGACCGAAATCCCCAAACACATGATTGTCATTGGTGGCGGCGTTATCGGCATGGAGCTGGGGTCGGTCTATGGGCGCATGGGCACAAAAATCACGGTGATTGAGTATCTCGACCGCCTTGTGGCTGGGATGGACAAAACCCTGAGCAAGGAACTGCAAAAGTCGCTCAAAAAGCTTGGGTTCGACTTCCATTTTAATACCAAAGTAACAGCTGCCAACACCGAAGGCGATGTTGTAAAAGTTTCCGTAGAAGATGCCAAAGGCAACGCCAGCACGATAGAAGCCGACTACTGCCTTGTAGCCGTAGGCCGCAAGCCTTATACCCAAGGGCTTGGCCTTGAAAATGCCGGCGTACAACTCGACGAGCGCGGGCGCGTGGCCGTGGACGAGCACCTGCAAACCAACGTGGCAGGCATTTACGCTATCGGCGACGTAATTAAAGGTGCTATGCTTGCCCACAAAGCCGAAGAAGAGGGTACGTTTGTTGCCGAAATTATTGCTGGGCAGAAGCCGCACATCAACTACAAGCTCATTCCCGGCGTGGTTTATACGTGGCCCGAAGTGGCAGGTGTAGGCTACACCGAAGAAGAACTCAAAGAGAAAGGTCAGAAATACAAAACAGGCACGTTCCCCTTCAAGGCTTCGGGCAGGGCACGCGCCAGTATGGATACCGACGGCCTTGTAAAAGTGCTTGCCGATGCCCAAACCGACGAGATTTTGGGTGTACACATGATTGGCCCGCGCATTGCCGACCTCATTGCCGAGGCCGTAGTGGCGATGGAGTTTCGCGCATCGGCCGAGGACGTGGCACGGATGTCGCACGCCCATCCCACCTTCACCGAAGCCATGAAAGAAGCCTGCTTGGCAGCTACCGATAACCGCGCAATTCATATTTAATCTTCTGAATAACAGTTGTTTATACAAAAAAAACGGGCTGATTGTTACAATCAGCCCGTTTTTTTATCGGTGTGTGCTTGGCTTACGCCTCTTCGGCGATGACCTCTTTTACTTCGGGCACCATGCGCTGCATAAGGTTCTGAATGCCGGCCTTTAGGGTAACGGTAGAGGAGGGGCAGCCACTGCACGAACCCTGCAAAATAACTTTGAGCGTACCCTCAGCGGCATCGAAGGAATGGAACTGAATTGCGCCGCCGTCCATTTCTACGGCCGGTTTGATGTACTCGTCGAGAATGCCCTTGATTTTTTTTACGGCTTCCGAATCGTTGTTGAGCACAATTTCTTGCTCGGCCTGTTCTTCGTTGAATACCGGACGTTTTTCCGCGAAAAAGGCTTGGATTTTCCCGCGTACTTCGTGCATGACCTCGTCCCACGACACGCTGTCGTTTTTGGTGAGCGTAACGAAGTTGCTCATAAAAAATACGCGCTCTACGTACGGCAAGCTAAACAACTCGTGCGCGAGTGGCGATGTGCTTGTGCTCTCTAACGTAGGAAAATCGAAGCTATCCCCGTTGTGAATCAGCATGAAATTGAGGACAAATTTCATGGAATTAGGATTGGGAGAGGCCTCGGCGTAGATATGTACGTGCTCGTTATACAGTTTTTCGACGTTGTATTTTATTTCAGACATGATGATATGGTTATTATAGTAAACATCTACGGTAAATACTTCTTTGAGGAGGAAATAGTTCGGATTTTTCCTAAAAAATGGGACTTTTTGCGCGTATAAAAGATTTCGATGCGCTTTGAAATCTCGCAAAAGCGTGCAAACTTTGGTAATATGATTACCTTTCTTTCCGACTTTGGTACGCACGACTACTATGTGGCGGCAGTAAAGGCGCACCTACTTCGGTACGCGCCTAGTGTGCCTATTGTGGATATCACCCACCAAATCCGCAACAGCGACCTAGCCCAAGCAGCTTTTACGCTGCGTGCCCTGCTCGGCGACTTTCCTTCTGACACGATACACCTCGTGGCGGTAGATACACATGCCGCCCGAAACCGGCATTTGCTGCTGCGCGCTCGTTCGCAATTTTTCCTCTTGCCCGACAACGGCCTTGCCGGTTTACTGTTCGACGACACCCCCACAGAGGTCTATACCCTGCACCTACCCGAAAACTACGCGCCTAGTTTTCCTGCCAAAACGCTTTACGCGCCCGTTGCCCTTGCACTCTTGCAAGGCAGCACCCCGCACGAACTCGGCGAGCGCACCGATACGTTCGTGCGCAAGCACTTCCCCGCGCCGCTCACCGACGCACAGATGATGCGCGGCAACGTAATCCATGTGGACCACTACGGCAACCTTTTTACGAATATGTACCAAGAAAACATCGAAACATGGAGTGCTGGGGCACGGCTAGAGGTTCGGTTTGCTCACGAACGTGTGCAACGCATTTGCCAAACCTTCGCGCAGGTGGACTACGGCGACTGCCTTGTATTTTACGACCAAGCCGGCCGGTTGGGCATCGGGATTCGGCAGGGGAACGCCGCGCAACTGCTCGGTATGCGCTACAATAGCTCGGTGCTGATAGAAAAACTGTCCTAAGCCTACCGAGGTGGCACTTTCGGCGTAGGGCGGTACTCACCCACATGCACTGGTGGTGCGGCTTCGTGCCGATACTCGAAAAACTTTTGTAAGGAGAATGTAGTGGAACTGAAAGCAATTTCATCCCATGGAATTTCGGACTCGGCAAAGAGCTGCACTTCCGAACTTTCGGGCGTAACCTCGAAGTATCTTTTCGGCATATCCGCTAAAAAATGTATATACACTTGGTTGACATGGGGCAGGTTATACACACTGTGCAACCGAATAAGGTTCACCTCCGCCCGCGCCTCTTCCCACGTTTCGCGGCAGGCACCTTCCTGTACCGTTTCGCCATTTTCCATGAACCCGCCCGGTAAGTTCCAAAGACCGAAGCGTGGCTCTATCGCCCTGCGGCACAGTAAGATGCGCTGCTCGTGCACCACAAGACAGCCCACAATGATTTTTGGATTTTGGTAGTGAACCGTGTTACAGTTGGGGCACATGTAGCGGGGGAAGGTGTCGCCTTCCGGGATTTTTAAGCGAATTTGGTCGCTACCGCAATGACTACAAAAGTTCAAAGGAAAGAGGGGTTAACGTGCTGATAAGTACTAACTATAGCATACTTTGGAAAATTTACATATTGTAAATTTCGGATAGTCAAAGAAATACGTACATCGAATCTCAAGAAGACCATCTAAGTACCTGTCTCTTTGTACTCGTCCTGAAAGAGAACCCACCGATTACGTCTTGGGTTTTAAGAAATTCCTTCGCCGCCGGTTTGTGGGCTGGGCACCGGCGCGGTATTGGGCGCGGGAGCTTCTTGTTCTGCCTCTTCTTTGGCCGAGGAAACCTCTACTTTTAGCAGAAAAAGAAAGTTTTCGTGGTCGTAGGGGAAAAACTGATACTCTAGTGCTCTGCGCGTTTTTCTGGCAATATCAATCAGCCCGAGTCCTGCACCTCCTTTTTCTGAAAGTTCCCCTTCTTTGATTTGCTTGCGGTACATGCTACGCAGCTCACCCGCTGTTGCAGCATTTACGGTGTCAATCGCGTGCGAGAGGTACTCCTTCTTGTTGGCGGAGACTTGGTTGCAAGTAATAATGAAGTAACTTTCCTCGTTGCGTCCAATCATAAACAGTCCTTTACCCATATTTCGGTCGGTAAGTTCGTCGGAATGCCGATTCAGGTTTTGTAGTGTTTCGACCATGACGTGATACACCCTGTTTTTGAATGTGCGCTCTTCGCTTCCTTTCTCCATATTCTCGCGCTCCATTTGGGTAAACATTTTGGTAATGTCGTGATTGAACTCCCCCAAATACACAAGCGAAAGGCCGTTACGAACCAGCTCATCGTGGATAGTAAGAATGGACTTTATCAGATTTGCATTCAATATCATACTTACTAATTCATATTAAATAGGTATATCTTTTTTGCGCTATTGTTTGAAAAGACCTTTTTACGGTTAATCGGCTGTAGAGCGCATTCAATTTGCAGCTAAATATAAAATATTTTAACAGAAACGCGCAAAAAAAAGTCTGTCTTTAAGAAAAGAACAGACAAAACTGGGTTAATATTGAAAAGCAACGGAGAAAGTTAGCCTTCGAAATTGAGAAAAAGAGAAATTTTGTGCGAGGTAACTCGCTTGAGATTACTTGAAAAGGGATTATCTGTTTGGTTAAGTCGGTTGATAAGACCATGCGAAATCCGCAGTTCTGGTGCTAGGTTGAACATTTTCATGTAAAAATGAAACCCCAAGCCGTAAGAAACTTCTAGGTTGGTGCGGTTAAAAATAATGGTGCGTTGCGTGGACTCGTCGATGCGGCCGCCGAGTTGTATCGAGGGGGTCAGGCCGCCGAACATGTACATCCGGCTATTCATCCGCCGCTGCGATTTGTACATAAACAGGAGAGGCAATTCCAACATAGTAGCTTCTATGATGTTCACGTCGGTAGTAGGTTCGGGCGCATCATCTTCCCAAAAGTTAAAGGCAACCTCGTGCTGATAAAACGCAAAGTTGGGCGCAAAGCGAAAGTCCCACAACTCGTCTTTGAGGGCAAAGTTAATGATGAGTCCTAGCGAAAAGCCACTTGTATTCAGCCCGTCAATATAATTGACCGTATCGCGCTCGTTGGCAAAAGCCTCGGAGTAGGTCAGCTGGCTAATCGTGCTAAACATGCCCGCCTGAAAGCCATAGTGGATTTTGCGGCGGTCGTAATTTTCCATGTTTACCGAACGAGAGCCTTGCGCTTGGGCGGTTTCGGCATACAGACAAAGCAGCAATGCAAGCAGGTAACCTACTTGTGGGCGTGATAGAGGGAAGAAATACCGAAGGTCAGGGGTTTGCATGTAGTTGAACGGAATCCGAGGTTGGTCAAAATTTGGACAAAAGCTGCACCATACGGAAAGGCTTGCACCGATTCGGGCAGATAGGTGTAGGCAGATTGGTCTTTGGAAATGGATTTGCCAATGTTGGGCAGTACGTTTTTAGAGTAAAACTCATACAACTGCTTAAAAGGAAACGCCTGTGGTTGCGAGAACTCCAAAATCATCAATTGTCCATCTTTTTTGAGCACGCGGTGGATATTTTCCAGTCCGCGCTCCAGATTTTCAAAGTTCCGCACGCCAAACGAAACCATGACGGCATCGAACGATTCGTCGGGGAAGTTCAAATTTTCCGAATCGCCGTATTGCAGTTCGATGCGGTGCCCTAGATTGCGCTTGGCGAGCTTCTCCCGCCCTTTGGCAAGCATACCTTCCGAAATGTCCACGCCTACAATTTTTTGAGGGTTCAAAGATAGTGCCTCAAGTGCGAGGTCGGCCGTGCCGGTGGCTACATCTAAGATATTTTGAGGTTTTCCTGCCTTGAGCATCGCAACGGCTTGCTTGCGCCACAGCACATCTATACCAAAGCTGAGGGTGCGGTTTAGTAGGTCATACTTAGGCGAAATGTTATCAAACATTTCGGCAACCTGTTGTTTTTTGCCAGTTTCTTTGCCTTTATAAGGTACTACGCTCATGATATTAAGGTTTGAGATGAGAAATAGACAACATGCCTTGCGGCGCTGCGCGAGGCTTCGGAAAGGTTAACCGTTTGTGGAACGTTTTCCAACAGAAAGTCTATTGTATCGGCAAAGATACGGGGATAGGGGCGGTTTGCAACGGTTCTGACCTTTATAGGAGTGTTAGGACATATAAAAAACTTGATACTCATGTGCTACTCCTCCTCTTCGAACTACCCGAAAAATCGTCTCATCTCTACGTTATCGCCGCCAAAGAAAAGCCGCATACCCTCTCATGCTCGTAGTTGCGAGCGCGGCAATC
>CAYUJH010000027.1:0-7248 GCA_964444995.1 uncultured Roseobacteraceae bacterium
TGGTATTGCTCGTCGTAGCGGTACAGCATTACGCGGTCGAAGCCCGAAATCTCGCGAATTGCATCTACGGCTGTTTGCAACAAGTCTTCAACGGTTTGGGTCTGTAAGATGCGCATGATAGCCTTCTGCGAAAGTTCGCGATAGACCGCTGCGTTGTCGCCCATGTTGGCAGGAACTTTCTCGAAATCTATGTACAGCAAGTTGTCTTTGCGGTGCAAAATGGCATCTATCTGCTGGCCGTTTATCACGATGCGTACAGGGTTGACCATTTTGAAATTGCGGCTACCAAAATGCTTTTGCAATGTCTGGAAAGCTTCGGAGGGAAGTTTCTCGGCAAGTCTTTTACCAATAAGTTCGGTGTGTGGAATGCCTAAGATGCGCTGGGTGTTTGTGCTTACAAACTGAACACTAAAGTCGGGTTCGGAGAGGGCAACGAGCGCACCATACGACTGTATACTGCCGGGTGCGTGCATAACAGACAGATTACCACACCGCTTAATTACTTCGTGGTTATCGGTGTATTCTTGGGGGAGTACTTGCGATATGAACAAACCTGTGGACATAGGGAAAAAAATTTATATGTTCTAAGAGATACCTGTAAATGTAGTAAATTTCGGCTATGCGCAGAAGATTTTTTTCTTTACAGCGTGCTTTGCAGAGTGCGAAATTCACTCTACAAAGCTATTCCGTACAATTTTGCGGTACTATAAGCCGATTTACTCAAATTTCCTACGTAGAAGCAACGATTTATAAAATCCGTAGAAATACCTATCATGTGTCGGAGGACTAAAACCCTCGTTCTAGCATGATAGTAGCGCGATACGTTTTGCTTACGTTGCCCGCCTCGTCCTTAAATTTGACATACACGGTACGGACTCCGTCGCCCTCGCCGGAGAGTTGCCAATTTTCTACAAGTCCGGCGAAAGGTAGCCAACGGGTTTTTTCCAACTGAAGAGGGTCGTTACTTAGTTTGTAAAACACCGCATCGCTCGATTTGAGCTGTATCGCTACGCGCTTGTCAATATTATTGGTGGATTCTGCCCCATTGTTGATGAGTACCTCACAGTCGCGCGGGGGGGTAGTATCGAGTATTACTACGCTTTGGTGTACGTTGGATATATTACCGGCAAGGTCTTTAAATCGTACCGCGATTATCTTTTCGCCATCCTCTTCGCCGATAGCTACACGGGCCGATGTGCTGTAAGGTTTCCAAACACCCTGCTCGAAGGTGGGGTCGTTAAGGGTTATCATCACCGAGTCTGCGCCTCTTGCAAACAGACTCACGGGCACGGTGCGCGCCTGCTCTGTGTAGTATTTTTGCCCTTCGTTTACCTGTACGTGCACATCAAAGGGCGACTTGGTATCGATAATGATTTGGTCGGAAACCACGACCGACTCGTTACCTGCTTTGTCGCGGAATTTGGCATACACGATGCGCGGACCGTCGCCTCCTGCTTCGAGTGCCCACTGCGGAATTTGGTCGTCCTTAAAAATACGCCATTTTTGCCCGTAAAAAGAGGGTGAATTGCTAATCATGACATATTGCGCATCTACCGCAGAGAGAGACAGAGCCACATCGAGTGATTTGTCGTTGGAATGTTTTTGGGATATATCAATTTTTATGTAAGGATTTTCCGGCGGGGTAGTATCTACGATGATTTCATCGGAAAACAGTTCGGACTCTTTTCCGTTTCGATAGCGAAACTTGGCAAATACTTCCTGCGTACCATCGTGCAGTTCGAGGGTCCAGTCCAAAATTTGTCGGCGATAGTCAACCCAATGCGCCCCATGAAAATCGGCTCGGTTGCTCACCAACATCGATTTTATACTATCGTCTTTAATCTTAAAAAGTAGCTCTGCCTTGTACGAGTTGGCATAATTGGAGCCATTGTTAATAAGGATTTCCTCTTTTTTGATGAGTTGCCCTACGGCGAAGTGGGGGACTACAAAAAAACATAAAAGCAGCAACATCGTTGAGCTAGGAAAAGAAATACGTGCGTAGACTAGAGGTTTCATAGCAAAGAAATGGGTTATTGTATTTGATAATGTTAACACATTGTCTATTAAACGCACACAGCGGATGTATGTTCTACCATAGCCACCAAACAACGACACTATGCACGTAAGCATAACGTGAAAGCAGCTTCATAATTTTGCGTACACGTATCGAGTATTTTGCTGCAAGAGAATAACTTGCTTATAAGGAAAATAAAACTTGTAGAAGTGCGGTTATGTAAGAGAGTTGTGTATTTCACGCAAAAAGCGAGAGTCTGTGTGTGAATTTATCTATCTGCACATCTACTTTGAAAGCAAAATTAAGTATTCGAACCAATTAACTTTCTGATGAAATTTATGAAGCTGTCAGCAGTTTTACCCCTCGTGTTTTTGAGCTTTTTCGGTCTTAATGTGGCGGTAGCGCAGTCGGGCTTGGAAGGGCAAACCTATACCTTAGAAGCCCTACCTGACCTAGGTTCTGGGGAGCGTCCTGCCATCACAGCCTACCTAGACCCCACCAATTCGACCATAAAAGGCGATACCGTGTTTACCATTTATGAAGGAGGGGTTACTGAGTTTAAAATGTACTTCGTAGAGGGCGACCAATACGATAACATCTTCAACCCAAACCCTACGGGCGTGTACATCAACGGGCAAGAGTTTGTGTTTTATTGCAGCCTTGAGAAGTCTATTCGTCAAAATTTTAACAACATTTTGGAAATCAACGAATTTACGATGCTTGGCAAGTCGTACCTCATGCTTATTAACTTTCGCGAAGACTGCTTGGGAGAGGGGTGCGACTACAGATGCTACAATGTGTTTGACATTACCGATGCGGGTCGTGTTCGTCAAATTTCTTTTGCTAGCATTTACCAAGGTATGGCCACCTTTGGCGACTTCGACGGAAATGCCAGCACGCCCCTTGATTTTGTCCGCGTAGCTCCCAAGCCGCATGAAAGCTACAAAAAAGGCGATGTAAACGATCATTTTCTTGTTACCGCCTACACTATTAAAAGTGGAAGTGCGCGCCAGTTAAAAAATCCTGCCAATCAGCAGCCTTACTACATGTACGTAAAAGCCGCCGACGAGGAAGTTTCAAGTTTTCAGGTGCTACAAGCCGATTGGTTTTTCGACCTTAAAGACGCTGAAGGGAACAAGGCGGAGTCCACCAGTTATTTTGCCGAATATATTTCCTTCGACCCTTTGTATAAGCACCTATACAGCCCCGACGGGGTACGTATTGAAAAAAACCGCTGGGCCATACACATTACCGATATGGGCGACCTAGAAGCTGCGCAAGAGTATTGCCGGCGCATACAACAAACCTTTGAGGAGGTATATATTATGATTGACCAATATGGGGGAAATATTTCCTTTCAAGTGCTTGTAGGAAACTTTCAGAGCAAAGAATTGGCGAAAGATTATCAGGACAAACTTCAGAAAGAAGGCCTAAAAGGCGACCTTCGCGACCTACGCGCCGACTATTAGCCACAAAGACACCCTGTTGCTAGCCGTTTGCCGTTTTTTAAAAAATACGATAATTTGGTGTAATATTGCCGACCTGTCGTGCTATGCATCTTTCACTAAAAATTTTTCCGATTTGAGCCTTTCTGCAAGCGTACAGGCCGCCTTGGCAACCACACCACATTGTATTTCCTCAACACACATATGTTTGAGTTCACTAAATTAAGCGCATAAAAACTATGAAATCACTCATCTCCCTATGCCCTGCATGCCTCTCCTTGCTGTTTGTTTTTATTTCGCACATGTGTTTGGCGCAAAATGCATCCGAACTCTACGAAAAGGGTGAATTTTTGAAAAGTAACAGCCGCTATCAAGAAGCTATCGCTATGTTTCAAAAATCCTTAGAGATGGACGCAAAGAATCATCTCATCTACTACGAAATGGCCGGCTGCTATATCGGGCTTGGCGACTTTAAGCAAGCTGTAAACTCCCTGCAACAAGCTGTTAAGATAAAAGTTGATTTCAACGATGCCTACGAACTACTTGGCGACCTATACGCCAATCAGTTCAGAAGACCTAAAGAAGCCGCCGATAACTATGATATGGCCTTCAAGCACGATGAAAATCCTGAAAACAAACTCCGCTATAAGCTCGAAATTATCTCCATTTTGTACGAGTACGATAAACACTACATGGCGTTGCAGCACATAAGAGATGCTGAAAAAATTCTACCCGACAACTTCGATTTGCAATTCTTCGAGGCGCAGTACTACATCGAGACCGACCAATTTGAAAAGGCGCAAGAAATCATGGAGCGGCTTATTGTAGATGTACCCGAAAAGTCGGGCAACGAGATGTATTTCTTTGAAATGGGCAGGATTTATTTTCATCTCGGTGAATACGACCGCGCTAAAGAGTTTTTTGCTAAAGTACTCGAAGGCCCTTATCGTACGCGTACGCTTGTATATACGCCTGAGTTTTTGCTTAGCGTAGCCGATGTGTATTATCGCGTGTACGAGTACGATGCTTCGGAAAGTATTTTGAAGCAAGTATTTGACATCACGAAAGGCTCAGCGCCCACGCGTGCTTATGACTTACAAAAAGAGTTAGAAGGTGTGAAAGCGGACAAGCGCAAACTTGTAGAAGCAGAAAAGTCGGCAATTGCACAGGAAAAAGACGTAGATAAGTTGGCGGCTCGCTATTCGGAACTTGCTAAATATGCGTTTCAAGAAGGCGACATGGTACAGTCGGACCAAGCTTGCCAAGAGTATGTGAAACTCAAGCCTTTAGACCCTCTCACCTATGAAATTATGTTTCTACAGGCCATGGCACTTCGCAAACTCCAACGCTACGACGATGCTATCACCCTATTGGAACGTATGCTGAAAAACTCTAAAATTCCGACTGCTGTACGTGCTAAGCTCAATTTCGGGCTGGGGATGGTGTATAAGAGCGCAAACCGACTCAACGAGGCTGATAAGGCTTTCCAAGATGCTTACGGCGGACCCACCAAAGATGCCGCACGGTACGAATTGACCGATATATTCAATATCAAGCGCAAACAAGACCAGCAAGGACTAGATAATGCCGAAGGAAAAGAAGAGGGCCTAGCCGAAGAGTAGGGCAAGGCGTTGGGTCGTTCTGCTGCGATATTGCGAAACTCGTAGCGTGCCCTCAGATACAAAATTGTACCCAAGCTATCTACCCGATAGCTGCTACGCTGCGTGGGAAAAAGTACCCCAGTACTTTCGTCCCACGCTTCGTTATATACAAGGCTAAAGTGCCCCGATGTGCGAACTTTGTACGCAACGAGCCTGTGCGCTTCGGGAGTAAAATAGTACCACCACACATCGGTATGGCTGTGGGTCGTATCGCCGTCAATTATCCGAACGGTCTCTACCGTTTGCCCGTTGGGCAGCAGGGTTTGCCCTTCGTACCACCGATGCTTCCCCGCTGCGACTAGGTCGAAGGGCTTGGTAAGTACATAAAAAGCGGCAAACACTTCGCGTTCCTTGCGTGCTACTATATCCTCCTCGAATATCGGCCTGTCGGCTACCCAGTAGGTGGTGCGTCCGTTTTCAAAGAGCACCTGCTCTTCGCCCTGCTCCGTGGAAGAGGTAATTTCGGCGGCGAAGCTAGGACGCAGCACAAAACGCTGATTTTGCAAGGTATGTGCTTCTAACTCTCCTGTTTCGGTATATAGCCATGTTTCTTTTTGAAGGTGAAACGCTCGAAAATTCTCCCAGCGCAGTGTGCCCCCGTGAGCCTTTATGGCTTTTTCCAGTATCAGAGAGGCTTCTTCTGTGGGAAGGTCGGCAGAAGAGCATGCCGCAAGACATACAATTAAAAACCAGACAGGCACGCATCGCAGAAAACTCCTCGGACAGATAAAACGGTTCATACATATATGCTTAGGTGAAAGACAAAAGTAGGCAAGTTCGCTCGACACCAGCATACACTCACCGGCAATCTGTATCTTTGACCGCATGAAAGCAATTCGTTTTATGTCGTTAGGGGTGCTCACAGCACTTTTTGTCTTCGCAGGCATTGCCCTTTTATTGCCCGCCCGCTATACCATACACGCACAGCGTACACTACCCGCCTCGCAGGCAGTCGTTTTTTCTCACATTCAAGATATAACACAGTGGAATCTTTGGGCATTCGATAGCCTCATGCTCCACGCCGACCCGCAAGACATCACGCGCTATCGCTGGAACGATGCGCAAGGGGGAGGAACGATACAAGTCGTCGAAACGGAAGCATCTACCAGAATTGTAGCTGAAATATTGGTATCCGAAGGCTCCTTTCGCTCAAAGAGTACTTTTCTCTTACAGCCCAAGGGCGATAGCACGCTTGTAACATGGACCGACGAGCAACACCTTGGCTTTAATTTTCTTGCGCGTTATGTTGCCTTTTTTGGTGATTTTGAAGAAAAAGCTGCTGAAGGCTATCAACATGGCTTAGTACGCCTCGGTACGCTGACCGAGTCGGCGAAAACCGAGCAACGCAATGAGGCGGCACTACTTGCCACAACCGATAGTGCCGTAGCAGTTTGGCAAGACCTATCTTTCTTGGTTACGCATTTAGGGGATTTGAGAGGGAAAACATTTGCAGAAATAGGGGCAAAGCAAGGTTATTTTGCCTTTGGGGCAGGCACACAGGCCGATAAGGTCATCGTCTTAGCTTTTTCTAAAGAGTTTGCCGACCTGTTAAAGGCGCGTAGTGCAAGCACTAGCACCCGTACCGAAGTGCGGCGTACCGGTGCTATTTCCCCGGCACTCTATGAGGCCGAAGCCGATGTAGTGTTACTTACCCATATATGGCACGAGCTAAACGATGTGCCTACGTACCTGCGCCGCATCCGTAGAGGTATTAAACCGAGAGGTGCGCTGCACCTGTTATTATTTTTCGAGCGCGTGCCCGAGGGCTACCCAGCTTTGCCCGTACGGCTCACTCCCGATGAGGCACAAAAAATCTTGGAAGAAGTAGGGTTTGCGGATGTGAAAAAACAGCCTACCGCATGGCAGGGTCAGTGGCTCTTTACGGCGAGACAGCCTGCATGAGCTGAGCGCAGACAATCGCGCCATACGTGCCAAGTGCGTATCCTAACACGGCAAGCAACACGCCTACCGGTGCGAGTGCGGGGCTAAATGCAGAGGCTACAACTGGCGCAGAGGCCGCCCCCCCTACATTGGCTTGGCTACCCACAGCCACAAAGAAAAAGGGAGCTTTTATCAGTTTGGCAACCAGTAGTAAGATGCTCACGTGTACAAGCATCCAAACGATACC
>CAYUJH010000027.1:7258-12004 GCA_964444995.1 uncultured Roseobacteraceae bacterium
ATACCGATAGCAAACAATCCTATGTTATCGAGTACTTCGCGGATGTTCATCTGCATACCAATCGTAGCGACAAGAATGTAAATAAATAAACTGCCTATACGGGTAGCTCCGTACCCTTCCATGCGCCGTGCGGAGGTAAACGATGCGCCTACACCCAGCGTGGTAGCCAATACAACAAGCCAGAAAAAGCTCGAACTGAGTGAGTTAAGATTCATGCGGTCGAGCCATGCCTGTTGCGCTTCCATGAACGGCGTGATAAGGTCTGCACCCCAATGGGCAAGAGCTGTAGCGCCAAAGGCTACGGCGAGCAAGGCGGTCAGTTCGGGCAGCGTCGCAATTTTGGCCACGCTCGACTGATAATCTTCCACC
This sequence comes from uncultured Roseobacteraceae bacterium, assembly GCA_964444995.1. GTDB lineage: Bacteria > Bacteroidota > Bacteroidia > Cytophagales > Flammeovirgaceae > CAYUJH01. Next base: position 7,628 of record CAYUJH010000027.1, read on the forward strand.
CGTTTTTTCAGGTCGTCAATCGCCGAGACATCGGCGCGTAGCCAGCGGTCTATTTTCTTGGTAATGTTTGTGCCATAGAGCAGTACCCCCATCCAAATATTGGCACATACTACATCTACCACAATCATGGTACTGAACAGGCGGTCGCTTGCGCCATAAATTTCCTTCATAGCTGTTTGGTTGGCACCGCCGCCAATCCAGCTGCCGGCCACTGTCGCCAAACCGCGCCACACCTCGTCGCTGCCCTCGCCGGCGAGCAGTTCGGGCGAGAACCAGCCTACTAGCAAGACGGCGATAGGCCCCCCAAGCACGATACCGACGGTGGCGGTCAGAAACATAAGCAAGGCTTTGGACCCTAAATTTAACACACCTTTGAGGTCTATGCTCAAACAGAGGAGCACCAAACTGGCGGGCAGCAAGTAGCGCGAGGCGACGTAATACAGGCGAGAGCCTTCCGCGTCAATCAGCCCGAGCGGCCAGTTGCACAGTGCTGGTAAGAAGTAGCACAGCAGCAAGGCCGGCACGTAGGTATAAAATCGTTTCCAAAAAGGCCGATTGCTTGCCGCCGTCTTAAAAACGAAAGCGAGCAGCGTAAGTAGCACACCAAAAATGATGGCGTCGTTAGCGAAGGGTAGGAGCATATCCGTCTTTTTTATCTCAAAATGTGGCAGAATAGAAGACTATTTAGAGGGGATGTCCTCGTCATTATATTCATCTTCGTCATATTCGTATTCATCTTCGTCGTCTTGGTCATAGCTGCTCGCGTCGTCTCTCTCTGCATCTTTCTTTTGTTGGCTAGCAAAGTGAATCATGGCATAAGCATCGTCTTGTGAAAGGGTTTGGTCTTTATCGAGCACCAACTCACCTTTTTCGATAAGGCGCTGAAGCTGTTTGTACATGTTAGAAACAATGAAGAGTAATACGCCAATTACGAACGTAACAAAGATTTTCCATACTGGCTCAAGTTTCCAGAAATCGAATAAGAAGAACTTGGCGAGCGTTAGCCCCAACAGCACGAGCGCAATAAGACGCATCTCTTTGATTTTGTTCTTCATACCAATATACATGAAGGCAAAGGCAATGATGGACCAAAGAATGGAGTATCCCGTTAGGCGGATTTGGTCGAGCGATGACTCGATAGACCTGTCAAACACACCGCTCCGGAGCAGTACGACGGTATGCTCTAGCTCGAACGTAGCATGTGTTACAATCATGATGCTCATAATCCACATAACAATTGAGTACTTGCCCGAAGCGTAGCCTTCGGAGCGCACAATATCGCGAATGAGTAAATAAACGAGTAATACAGAAAGCCCTACGTTGAAATAATGGAAGGCAAAGGTGCCAAAGGGCTTGTCGTGGATGATGAAGGCATCGCGCAGGGCAATGGTACTAAAATGCCCATAAATTAGGTAGGAAACAACGGCTAGTCCCATCATCAGACCGGTGAACAGCCGCAGCCGCTGCACATCGAAATGATTAACTACGGCGCGGACGCAGAGTATATACAACATGTTGTATGCGCCTAGCACGAGCACGCGAAAATCCACTCCGCCCACCGTGTCGCGTGTGTGAAAAATCAGTTCAAAAAGTCCGCATAAATACGAGGTGAAAATAAGGAGCGAACTAATTGTTTGGGCGTAGCTTTCTTTGGGAATGTATAAGATATCGAAATCTTCTTTTTTATAGTAGATGATAAAAAGTGAGGCAGCAATCAGGACGGAGGTCATCACACCTGCCAACACACCTCCGTTGAAAATGAAGGGCGTTTCGGCGGCATACAGGTAATAGGCTTCGTACCAGTCTATGCCCATGCTCACTACGGCAAAAAAGAGGGTCATTACAGCAGTGCCTTTCAGTAGGTTATTCCGCAAACGAATTCCCGAATAAAGCGATAAAATTGATACTATGACCCAAAATCCGTTAATGTACGCGTCGTCCACCAAAATAAAGTATCCTCCTAAGACCGTAAATACGACGGCTTTCCCTAAGATTATTTCTTCTAACTCGTCGTCTACGTTGGCGCGTCGGTAGATGAGCAGGGTGTAGAACAGATTGAATATGCCAAGGGCGGCTAACAGATATTTAAAGGCAAAGGTCATTTCTAAACCACTCAAAATGAACCACATCCCTATGATATAAAAGAAGGTGTAGCTCATGAGTATGTAGGCATCGAAGGTGATGAAGGTAATGTCGGGCTTGATGTTGTATATAATGTCGTTCACAAAATACACTAGGTAAAACAGTGTGGCAAAAACCATAAGCCACATATACTCGGCTGCCCCTGCCTCTCCTCGCACCATAAGTGCCCACCCAAACAAAAATAAAAGCGAGGCGATGTAAGAAATCAGATTAATTGGCCGCCAATCTTTTTTATAGGCGATAAACACCATTCCAAAGTTGATGAGAAATACATAGCTAAAAAAGAATAAATAGTGCCCATCGCCTTGCGTTACAAAGAAAGGCGTTGCATACCCCCCAAAGGTAGAAATAATGGCAAGGTGCATACGGTCGTAGAGAATTGCTGCTCCGGTGATTAACACCGTAATGACGACGTTGGCTATGAACGCCTGCACCTGATTGAGCATACCGTAGTCGAAGTAGGCTAGATAGGTCGTATAATATAAAATTGCTGCGCTTAACAATACCAAACTTGTGCTGACTACATTTTTACGGGAAAGCAAATAGTGGGCAGTTCCAAATAATGCCCCACCCAATAGCACGCCTATGCCGATACGGAGCGGTTTGGGTACGTAGCCCATCGCAATAGCGTACCGATAGGCTACAATAAGCGTTATAAGGATAATGAGCGTAGCTACTTTGCTCATTAGGTTCTCGCCGATATATTTTTCAATATCGCGGCGCGTAATAGGTAAATCCGTAGGGATAGTGGGCAGCACGGGTGCTTGCGGTACGCCCTGCTTCATCGAGTCTATTTGAAGGCGGATAATTTCGGGCCGTTCCTGAAATGCTTTCAAAAATACACGCTTTCCTTTTGGCTTTACGATTTCTTTGTTTTTGTCTTTGTCCTGCTCTCTTTGTAGCTGTCGCAGAGCTTCTACCTCTTGGTAGGTAGGGTAGAGCCGCTGTATGGTATATTCGAGGTCGTCGTTGGTGAAGCCTCCTTCGGAAAGCAATAGCTGATACTCCTCGTCGGCGGTGAGAGGTTTGTAACTGTTATCTTCATTCAATACGCTGTTGCGCATTGTTTTTAGTTCGTTCCGAAGGCTGTCGAGTTCTTCCTTTAGCTCGTGTAGGCGTTTTTCCTTATGAAGTTCTTTGAACTCGTCAAAGGAGCGAGGGAGTTCGTCCATGCGCGTATCGTTAAAGTGAAAGGGCGGTAAGTGGCGTAAATAGAACAATACAGGGGGTAATAATACTGAAAATATAAGAGAAACAAAAAATACTTAAATAAGTAGTTGAATCTTTAGGTGATAACTTCTTGTAAAATAGAGGGTTTGTTTTTAGATATATGGGGCGATAGCTTTTTTAGCATGGCGCGGCGAGTGAGCGTGCTGCCCCTGCCGAGACTGCGCTGTGGGGCGATTCTGCCGGCAGCAGGCACACAGTTTTTTTGCAGTATGGGCAGAAAGCATGAAATTGCGAAAAATTACTACGTTTCACAGCAAACTCAAATCTAAACTATACATGAGCAGAAGAAAAAAAGATATAATTTATAAGCATATAACAATTACTGACATCGGCAGCACTGGAAAAAGCGTAGGCAAATACGCCGACTTGGTAGTCTTTGTGGAAGGCTGCGTCCCCGGCGATGTAGTGGACGTGCAAATAACACGCAAAAAATCATCGTATGCCGAAGGGTATCCCGTAGCGTTTCATCAGTATTCGCCCGATAGGGTAGAACCCTTTTGCCAACACTTTGGCACGTGCGGAGGGTGCAAATGGCAGCACTTTTCCTACGAAAAGCAGCTTGCCTACAAAGAAAAGCAGGTCATGCAAAACCTACGAAAAATCAGCGGCGCAGACCTGCCCGAACCACGACCTATTTTGCCCTCGCCTTCGCAACGCTACTACCGCAATAAGCTCGAATTTACGTTTACGCCGGCGCGTTGGCTCACAGCCGAAGAAGTGCCCCACGCCGAAACGCTCGACCAGCGCGGCTTAGGGCTGCACTTGCCCGGCCGGTTCGATAAGGTCCTCGACCTGCACACCTGCTATCTCCAGCCCGACCCCTCCGATGCTATTCGCCGCGCCCTACGCGACTTTGGGCGTGCCGAAAATCTACCCTTTTTCCATATTCGCGAGCAGGTTGGTTTTTTGCGCAACCTCATTATCCGCACGAGTGTATTGGGCGAAGTGATGGTGATTGTGCAGTTTTTCGAGCGCAACGAACAACACATTGAAAAGGTCATGGCA
>CAYUJH010000027.1:12014-12379 GCA_964444995.1 uncultured Roseobacteraceae bacterium
GAAATTACGTCCTTGCTTTATGTGGTTAATGGCAAGGGCAACGAAACTTTTCACGATTTACCCGTAGCGTGTTATGCCGGACGGCCATACATTGTTGAGCAAATGGAAGAGTTGCAGTTTCGCGTAGGGCCTAAGTCGTTTTACCAAACCAATGCCGAGCAGGCGCTTCGCCTCTACCAAATCGTGCGCGAAATGGCGGCACTCACTGGTACCGAAACGGTCTATGACCTCTACACCGGTACTGGTACAATCGCTAATTTTGTAGCAAAAAAAGCAGGCAAAGTTGTGGGCTTAGAATACGTGCCGGCTGCTATTGAAGACGCTAAACAAAACGCGGCGGTCAACCAACTCGAAAACATTTATTT
>CAYUJH010000028.1:0-12242 GCA_964444995.1 uncultured Roseobacteraceae bacterium
TTTACTTCAACCATGCCGGCAGTGCGGTAACCAATTGCGGAAACAGCGCAATGAGCAGTAGCATCACCAGTTGAATGCCGATAAAGGGTAAAATGCCTCGGTACATGTGCGAGGTCTTTACGCTCGGCGGAGCTACTCCCTTCAGGTAAAAGAGCGAAAAACCAAAGGGCGGGGTTAAAAAAGAGGTTTGCAAGTTCACCGATACGAGCAAGGCGACCCAGAGTAAGTCCATCTGCAAAGCCACGAAAATAGGCGTTACCACCGGTAAAAAAATGAAAATGATTTCGATAAAATCAATAAAAAAACCAGCTACAAAAATGATGAGCATCACTAAGATTAGAAATTCGTAGGGCCCTAGTGCGGAGGCCTCTATCAGCCCGATGAGCGTAGCGTCGCCGTCCATACCGCGAAATACTAAACCGAAGGCGGTTGCTCCCATCAAAATCATAAAGACCATGCTCGTTAGGAAGGTCGTTTCGCGCATCACGTCTTTGAGTACCTGCCACGAGAGTTTTCCTTCCGACCACGTTAACAAAGTGGCAACGAACGCCCCAACTCCTGCCGCCTCTGTGGGTGAGGCAATACCTGCAAATATGGCTCCTAACACAGAAAGTACAAGCAGAAGCGGAAGTATAAACGTCCGAAGAATATTCGCAAAGGTAATTTCTGCTTGAAAAGCTGCCAGTTCTTCGGCGGGTACGGGTGGGGCTAGGTCGGGTCGCAGCCATGCCACCCCTACTACGTACCCTATATACGCCAACACAAGCAACGCACCGGGCACAATAGCCGCCACAAACAAGTCGCCTACGGAGATATTCATTACGCTGCCGAGCAGCACGAGCACAATGCTAGGCGGAATGATTTGCCCCAACGTACCTGCCGAGGCTATCGTACCAGTAGCGAGGGCAGGGCTGTATTTGCGTTGCAGCATGGCTGGAAGGCTTAACAAGCCCATCGTTACTACGGTCGCCCCGACAATGCCCGTAGAGGCAGCCAAGAGCGCACCTACTACAATCACGGCCACGGCAAGCCCACCTTTTAACCGACCTAACAGCATGGACATCGTATGCAAAAGTCGTTCGGCTATGCCCGATTTTTCGAGCATTACGCCCATATAGACAAACATGGGCACGGCGATAAGTACAAAGTTGTTCATCGTGCCGTAGATGCGCAACGGCAGGAGGTAAAAAAACTCAAGTCCGAAGGTGAAGTACCCAAAAATAATAGCTACTCCAGCCAGCGTAAAAGCTACCGGAAAACCTACGAGCAACAAGACAAACAGGACGAGAAAAAGTAAGAGTACATCCATACGGCTAGGTGTTTTTTGCGGAATGACCAGACCTTTCTTTCCCAAGCAATACGAGCAGGGAACGCAGCGCAAGGGCAAGTGCCTGCAAACCCAAAAAGAGGAAGCCTACTAAGATACTACTTTTGGTTAGATAGCGGGCAGGCAGACCGCCGGGGTCCGACGAGCGCTCGTTCATAAGCCACGACGTTTTGATGTAGGGTACGCTTGCCTGTACGACAATCCAGCAGAAAGGAAGCAAAAAAAGGAGTACGCCCACAAGGTTCACAAGAGCTTTGCGGCGCGGCGACCACTGTGCGTAGAACACGTCCACGCGCACATGCTTATCGTGTTTGAGGGTATAGCCTGCCCCGAGCAAGAAGATGATGGCAAACAGATGCCACTCTAACTCGAAAATAGCTGGCTGCGTAGCGTTTAGCACATAGCGCACGAATACATCGAAACAGAACAGCAGTACAAGTAGGCTCGTAAGCCACGAAACGCTCCGGCCGACCCATTCGTTGAGCGTTTCTAATGTGTTGGCAATATGTTCTATGAATGTATGCATGGCGTACGCAAGGAGTTGTTGTATCCTAACAATTATTGTAAGGACTCTTTCAAAAAATTTCGGAGTTCCTGCCGCTCGTCGGAGTTGCGCAGCAGGTGCGCATTCATTTCCCACGCATTCAGGAGCTGTTTCAGTGCGTCATAGTTCTCGGTAATGTGCAAATCGCCAGTTTGGGTGAACATACCTAGCAGGTGGTCAATGTGTTGCTCGAAGGGCAGTAGGGTTTGGTAGGTTGCTAGTTTGTAGTTCAGTTCGCCGCGCATAAACTCCGGGTAGTAGTATTGCTCGATGAGTTGCGAAAGCGCTGTAGCCCACTCTTCGCTTTTTTTACGGCGCATACGTGCCTTCAAAATGGCAATTTCGCATTCGTAAATCGTTGGTACGCGAATGATTGCCTTGATGCTATTCATCGTAGGGTCGTCAAATTGCTTAAACCCTTCGTAGATATCGCCGGAGCGGTCATTTTTAGCATTTTCTATAATTTGAAGCACCTGCCGGCGCACATCGTAGGGCAGTTTTTGTGTGGCGTTACGGATGGTTAAGGCAGATTTTTCTAACATTACGTAACAGCTATCTATCGTTTTTTGCCCCTGTGCATATTGCTGTAGGTGCTGCCGATACTCTTGGTTGTGGGCAAGGTAATTTTCAAATTCGCCGCGCAGCATAGCGTCGGCATTTACGCGAAAGCCCTGTGCAAAAGAAGGGGTTAGCCAACAAAAGAAAAGAAGCGTAATAAGAGCGCGCATGATATTTTTTTGAGATGATATTCTTTTTTATAACGGAACTTTGGCCGCGTTTAGCCTGCAAAGATATAAGACGATTTATGTGATTGGAGGATTGATAAGCTTTGCGGCCCGTTAGAAGGTAAAAAAGGTAATGCCAACCGAAATGGTGTGAGGGGCAGGCATATTGGGTGCAATTTGCTGTAAGGCGTTTGGCTCAAATACTTCGTTCAAATCGTAGCTGGCAAAGAAGTTCACTTTTCCTAAGCCGGCGCGTGCAAACAGACCGTATCGCCATTGGCTAAACATAAAATCGTTGCGCTCTTTTTCCTTAACCAAATTGCCCCGCTCGTCGTGATATTTGAGCTTGTTGCGGCTAAAAAGTAAGTAGCCAAGCCGAACGCCTACCCCAAAGCGAAGGGCACGGTAGCCGGGGGCGGTCTGAAATCTGAGTTCGAGCGGTGCGTCGAGGTATTCGGTAGCAAGCAGGCTGCGGCGCACGTTCCATGCAGTTGGCAGGGTAACTTGCTGCAGTTGGCGCACGTCTGCGGCGGTGTAGTTCGTAACGAGGGTGATATCTTCGCGGAAGCTAAATTTTGAAGAAGAAATTCCGATACCGGGGTGCAGTGTGAGTTTATCACCTCCCAACCGAATTTCTTGCAGGTAATAGAAGTTGATACCCCGCGAGTCGGCAATTTTGAGGGAAAGCGGGTCGGCTCGTTCGTACAAATCGCTCATGTAGATGTCGAACACGAACTGCCCGGGAATCTGAAAGGTGGGTTGTTGCCCATAGGCGGGGCAAAGCAGGCACGCCCACACACAAAGTGCGCTGCCTATACGCCTAGTTAAGCTAAGTATGTTCATAGTTGAATACCCATCCATAAAATATCGTCGCGTTGTTCGGTGCCCTCCATGTGGTCTTTGAGGTAGTCGGCAAGTGCTTGTTTTTGTTCGGCGAGCGGTCGGGGGGCTATCTGCTCAAGAAAGGCTTTAAAACGCAGGCTTCCTATGGAATTTCGGGCAAAGTCGTTTTGGTCTTGGTAGCCGTCGGTACCTAAAAATAGGCGTGTTCCTTTGGGCACTTCTAACACTTCGTTTCTAAAGTAGCGGTCGCGCCGGAAAAAACCGCCTACCAAGATGCGGTCGCCTTGGTATTCTTCGAGGGTTTTGCTTTGCGGGCGCAACACGTACAAGCGGTTTTTAGCTCCACCAAACAAGACGCGCATATTGCCAGCTGAGGTCTCTCCTTCGAACTTGAGCACCACGAGGTCTAGTCCTTGGTGCAGCCTGCCGCCTTCGTGGGTGCGCATCGCTTGCTGAATTTGTACGTCGAGTTGTTCGAGCAGTTCGGCAGGCGTACCTACTCCTTTATCGAGCACGAGGTTATCGAGAATGTTCTTGCTCAGCAGATTCATGAACGCGCCGGGCACGCCGTGTCCGGTGCAGTCGGCCGCTACGAGCCACACCGCGCTACCCACTTGCTTGAGCCAATAAAAATCACCGGAAACAATATCGCGCGGGCGGAAAAAGATGAAATAATCGTCAAACACCTGTTGGAGCGACTCTGGCGAGGGCAGCAAGGCATCTTGTATATGTTTCGCCGCCATAATACTGTGCTTAATTTGCGTACTTCGAAACTCCAGTTCTTTATTTTTTTGCACAATAGCGTCGCGCTGCGTTTGTAATTCTTCTTGGGTTTGGCGCAGCTCTTCATTCTGTGCCAGAATCTCCTCTTGTTTGGTTTGCAGCGCGTGGGTGCGCTCCTGCACGCGCTCTTCGAGTAGTTCGTTCTGCTCTTGTGCCAACGATAACATTTTTTCTTGCGCTTCTTCTTTTTGCCGGCGGTATAGGTTGATACGGTCGGCAAGGGCGAGGGAAATCAATACTACTTCGAGCATGGTGCCGATAGCCGCACCGTGGCGGGCAAAGAAACTATCGGCAATAAACCCTGCGTTGCGCAGCGCCATGCTCATGGCTCCAATCAAATACAGTGTCCAAGCGAGCACAAAAAAACGTGCCGAAGTGCGCCCTTTTTTCCATGCGTACGTGCCCGTAACAATTACAAATAGCGAGGTAAGCAACACAACAAGTGCCGATATACGTACCGTAATGGTATAGTCTATTCCAAAACTGAGAATAGCCAACACAAAACACACTACCGATGCGCCTACAAATACGCTGTAAAGTTTTTTACTATATTTTCGTATTTGCAGAAAGAAGGCTGCAAAAATGAGCAACACAGCCATGTACGTAAAAATAGTTACCGTAATGGCAATGTTAACCCACCATAGCGTATTGCCCCAAAAATAAAGCGTATGCCCCAGTAGATTGGCTTGTGCGAGTAGGTTTAAAAATATTGTAACACAATACAACAAGTAATTGCGGTCGCGCAGGGTAAAATAGAGAAAGAGATTGTAAAAAATCATGACCCACACTACGCCATAGAAAAAGAAGTAAAAACTTTCGTCTTTTACCTGACTAAGGCGCAACGACTCTGTAGTTTGTACCCATAAAGGGATGAGAATACTACCCGTACTTCGGACTTTTATGTACAACGTTGTGGAGGTATGGGCAGGCAGGTGCATAGGTAATACAAGGTGCCGGTGTGCCACGGGGCGTTTGGAGAGAGGCACCAAATCGCCAGTGAGGGTGCGCGCCCACTGTCCGGTAGGTTCTTGCTGATAGAGCCACACACTGTCGAGGGTGGGGTAGGCAATATCGAGATAAAACAGGGAATTGCGTAGGTTCCAACGATTTTCCACACGTATGCGGAGCCAAAATGTGTGGGTGGCATACCCAAAATTGGGGCTATTGGTAGGAATACCGACAAATTTATCGCGCCACGGTGCACTTGCCACATCGTCTATTGTAAGCAAGTTGTCGTGGTCTTCCAGTACGTGTATGTGTTCTTGCACAAGGTTAAAGCCATCGAACAGCGGGAAGCCCTCGTTGAGTACAACGACTTGCTGCCCCGACGCCATGTGGAAAAGTAGCACAAAGGCGATACCCAATAACGTAGTTTTCTGACTCATGCCATAGCAGTGCTAGTTTCTCAAAAAGAGCGGTTCATAGAACGGAAAGGTACTAAAATCTTTGGGAATTGAACAAAAAGCCGCTGAAAATTCGTGGTTTTGATAAACAAGAAATTAAAAGTTTGGTGTAGATTTAGGATTGCAGAGCATGAAACGCAAAAGCCAGCGCTACACACCAAGACAATACCGTATTGGGAAAGCCAACAAAAGCGCGTATATTGTGGATTTATTCCATATCCATAAAAAAAACGGTTACCATGAAAAGATACCTCGTACTCTTTGCCTTGTTGGGAGCAGTCAGTTTTCAGCACTGCACCTCGCCCTCTGCGGAAAAAGGCGAAAAAATCAGCAACAAAAAAAGTAGCAACCCCGCACTCGACCAAAAGGTAGATTCGGTGCTGGCACTGATGACCCTCGCCGAAAAAGTAGGGCAACTAAACATGTACAACGGTACGTGGGAATTTACTGGCCCAGTGCCGCCCGATGCCAACAACCAACTCAAGCTCGAGCAAATCAAGTCGGGCAGGGTGGGCGCGATGCTCAACGTACTGACCGCTGAAGGCACACGCGAAGCCCAAAAACTCGCCGTGGAAAACAGCCGCTTGGGCATTCCGCTCCTCTTCGGCTACGACGTAATCCACGGCTACCGCACCATGTTGCCCGTGCCTATCGCGCAGGCGGCCTCGTGGGACTACGAAGCAGCAAAACTCGGCTCGCAAGTCGCAGCCCGCGAAGCAGCAGCAGCCGGCCAACACTGGACGTTCGCGCCCATGATAGACGTAAGTCCCGATGCCCGCTGGGGGCGCATCATGGAAAGTGCCGGCGAAGACCCCTACCTCACTTCCGTAGTCGGAAAGGCATGGATAGAGGGCTATCAAGGCGATAACCTCGCCGACCCACTCACGATTGCCGCCTGCGCCAAGCACTTTGCAGGCTACGGCTTTGCCGAAGCAGGCCGCGACTACCACACCGCCGACATCAGCCACAACACCCTGCTCAACGTCGTATTGCCACCGTTTAAAGCGGCTGCCGAAGCTGGCGTAGCTACCTTCATGAACTCTTTCAACGACATAGAAGGCATCCCCGCTACGGGCAACGCATTCCTACAGCGCGACGTGTTAAAAGGCGATTGGGGCTTTGAGGGCATGGTCGTTTCCGACTGGGGTTCTATCGGCGAAATGTTGGCGCACGGCTTCGCGGCCGATAGTGCCGATGCCGGTCGGCTTGCCCTACTCGCAGGCTCCGACATGGACATGGAAAGCACCATCTACGAAAAATACGCCGAAGAGCTAGTGAAGAGCGGAAAAGTCAGCGAAGCCCTCATTGACGATGCCGTGCGGCGCATCCTCCGCCTCAAGTTCCAGCTCGGCCTGTTCGACGACCCCTACCGCTACTGCGATGCCGAGCGCGAAAAGCAGGAGCTGTATTCGGCGGAAAATCAGCAAGCAGCCCGCGACATTGCCCAAAAAACCATCGTGTTGCTCAAAAACGAAGGCAACCTACTCCCGCTCTCTCCCTCTGTGCCCTCCATTGCCCTCATCGGCGACCTTGCGGGCAGCAAAGACATTCCGCTCGGTAGCTGGCGCGCACAGGCTGAAACCAACTCGGCCGTATCGTTGGTAGAAGGCGTACAACAAGCCGCAGGCGAGCAGACAAAGGTGCAGTACGCACAAGGCTACCGTCTCACGGAAGGTGTGCGCAGCTTTATCAACGAGCTAAAAATAGTTTCTGGCGATAAATCGGGCTTCCCCGAAGCCATCCGCCTCGCGCAATCGTCCGACGTGGTCATTATGGCGATGGGCGAAGACTGCTACCAAACCGGCGAAGGACGTAGCCAAGTGGACGTGGGGCTAAAAGGCGACCAACTCGACCTGCTCAAAGAGGTCTTGAAAGTGAACAAAAATGTAATTGTGGTGCTGATGAACGGCCGCCCGCTCGCTATCCCGTACCTCGCCGAAAACGTGCCTTCCATCGTGGAAACGTGGTTTGCAGGTTCACAGGCCGGTCATGCCATTGCCGACGTATTGTTTGGCAACTATAATCCTTCGGGCAAACTGCCCGTGTCGTTCCCGCGCCACACCGGCCAAGAGCCTCTGTACTACAACCAAAAGAACACTGGCCGGCCCGGCAATCCCGACTCCGACGAGGAGCAACTCGTGTTCTGGTCGCACTATACCGATATGCCCAACAGCCCGCAGTGGCCCTTCGGCTTTGGGCTGAGCTACACCACCTTCTCGTACACCAACTTCGACGTAAGCGCGCAGGGCAACAAAGCCACCGTTCGCGTTACCGTTACCAACACGGGGCAGCGCGAAGGAACAGAAGTTGCGCAGCTCTATATCCACGACCAAGTGGCGAGCATCGCACAGCCTATCAAGCGATTGGTAGCGTTCGAGCGCGTACCGTTGAAAGCCGGCGAGAGCCGCGAACTCACCTTCACGCTCACCGAAAAAGACCTCGGCTTCTACCGCCCCGACCGCTCGTTTTCCGCCGAAAGTGGTACGTTTAGCGTCATGGTAGGGGGCAATTCGTCGGAGGTGCTCAAAAAAGAAGTAACGCTTTCGTTTTAAGCCGCCCGCGCTTAGTGAGCATTAACCTAAAAACGCATGAACGACGCACTGCACACCCTGTACCAGCAGCACGTACTCGCCCACAGCCGCGCACCGCAGCACTTTGGGGAGTTGGAAGGGCACACCCATGCGGTAGAAGCCTACAACCCCATTTGCGGCGATTCGTACACGATTTTTATGGAAATTGTGGAAGGAAACATCGTTCGGGCGCGGTTTTATGGGCACGGTTGCGCACTTTCCAAAGCCGCAACCTCGGTGCTGCTCGTGCATGTGCAGGGCAAGCCAGTGGCAGAACTGCCTGCTTTATGGGCAGATTTTCAGCAACTGCTGCAAGCCTCGCCCGACGCATTCCCCGACGCGCCGTTTGTGCGCGACTGTGCGCCCTTTGCCGCCGTGCGGAAATTTCCGGTACGTACTCGCTGCGTAACCCTTAGCTGGGAAGCGGTGGGGCAGTTTGTCGGGTAGTGCGTTATCGCATCGCACACAAAAAAAAGGCATTTGTACCAAATGCCTTTTTTTTACACCTTTTTTTGGGTGAACGATGTCGTTCGATGTCGTTGAGATGCGTGGGTTTATCCCAAAAAATGATGGAAGGTATCGCCGCGCAGACCGAGGCGAATCGTTTCGAGGGGGATGACCTCGTTCGGGGCAATATTGCCCAAGTTCACGTTGGCTCCAATGAGCTTGATGAACCACACCTGTTGTGCTTTTTGCGGAGCTTCCCAAATAATTTTATCGTAAGGGATTTTGGTGAGAATTTCTTCGACAAGGCCGGAGCGCACCTCGCCCGACGAGCGAAACAGGCCCACATTGCCTCCCTCACGCGCCTCGCCGATGACCTTCCACGCGCCAGCGTCGAGTTCCTTCTGCATCAGGTCAATCCATTTATAAGGTGGAATGATTTTATCGGCATCCTTGGAACCCACTTCCGAGAGCACTGTAGCGCGTTGGGCGAGCTGGTGAATGTAGTCGCATTTTACGGCGTGGGGCATTTCGATAGAGCCGTCGGAAATTTCCACGAAGGAAAGGTTGTAGGTATCGAGCAGGCGCAGGTAGTCCTCAAACTGGTTTCGGATGATAAATGCCTCGAAGAGTGTGCCGCCGAAATATACGGGAATATTGGCCGCATGGTAGATATCAACTTTCTCTTTTAGTTGGGGAAACACATACGAGGTAGCCCATCCGAGCTTTACCACGTCGGTATAGGCGGCGGAAGTGCTCAAAAAGTCTTCGACCTCGCGCAGCGATAGGCCCTTGTCCATCACCATTGTAAAGCCGGCTTCGCGGGGCTTTTGGGTGCGTTCGGGCAGTTGATTTAGGGTATAATTCATGGGAATATAGGTTAACAGAAAAACGTGCGGCGCAAAGCTAAAAATCTACGGCAAATTGGCGCAGAAAATTCTGGCAGACGGTCTAAAATAGGTCTTTTCGCAACAAATTTACCATTTGAAAAAGGCGTTTTTGTACGGCCACATCGGGGAAAAAGGTGTAGAGTTGTTCGTGTGCGTCGTGGTCGAGCAGGAGGGCGAACTCTAGTTGCCGCAGGCTTTTCTGCATATGCCCGGCGGCAAAGTAGTATAGCACGGCGCGGTACATCAGCTCGGCATCGTCGGGGTTTTCCTCCAGCCCGTTTTCGATGATGTCAATGGCTTGCTCAAGTTCTCCTTCGTCGTAGTGCAACTTCGACCACGTGAGCCATATATCGGAAAGATACGGGGCGAGCGCAGCGGCTTTCTCAAAAGCCTCCTCGCAAGCCACCAAACTCCCCAAGTTGTATTCGGCTTTGCCCAAGAAGAGCCAATATTCGGGCACGTAGGCATTTAGGCGCGTAGCTTTTTTGAAGAAATGCACGGCTTGCAGCCAACGTTCCTGCTGGAGCATACACATTCCCCAACCAAACCACGCATCGGAAAACTCCTCGTCGTCTTCGAGTGCTTTGCGGTAGTAGCTTACGGCAAGCGGAAGGTTACCGTGTTTTTCGTAGGCGGCGGCTAGATGGCAAAACAGTTCTGCGTCGCCCTCTTCGTCTTCAATTTTCAGGACCTGCAAATACGCTTCTGCTGCCTTTTCGTACTCGTTGTTGTTCATGTGCGCGTGGCCTTTGTGAAACCACGCATCGGCAAAATCGTCTTCGAGCAATACGGCGTACTCAAAGGCCTCTTGCGCCTTGGCTTGCAGCCCGGCGAGGTTGCACAGATAGCCCATTTGGTACCAGCGGAGTGCCGAGTAGGGGGCCTCGTTTACGAGTTGCTCGAGAAAGGCTATGAGCGTATCGCGCGAGTGCGTAACCTCGTAGCACTCCAGAATATCGAGTGCTACGGCCTCAAACTCTTCAAATTCGGGAAAATTGCGTAGCAAGTCCTCATAGTAGGCAATCGCACTGGCATACTGCCCGAGTACCAAGTTCGCATGGGCGAGTTTTAGGATAATCTCGTAGGAGGTCTCGGCACTTTCGGCAAGGGATTCTAAGAGGGTCAAGGCCCGTTCGGGTTGCCCCAAAAACATATATAAATCTGCTTTTAATTGTAAAATTTCGCTGTCGTTGGGCTGAAAATTTTCAACACGCTCTACGGTTTCGAGAGCGTCTTCAAACATCCCCAACTCCATTTGTATTTCGGCTTGCAAGATGAAAAACTCAAAAGAATAGGGGTGCTGATGCAAAGCTACTTGATTGGCTTTCAGTGCCTTTGAGTAGTCGCCCGCTGCTCGGTAATGCTCAATGAGCGTTTCGAACTGCCTGCTATCGAGCCATGTTACAGCATTATGGGCTACCATCTGCTCGAACTGTTCGATAAGGGTTTGGGCATCGTTGTTTTTCTTTAGCATATAAGGTCTTTTATCGGGAAGAATTTGCTGCAAAGGTAAATAGGCTTGTCCAATATACAGAATCTTCGTACACGTTGTGCGGCTTTTGGGTTTGCAGATAGCTCAAAGAAAGGATTTTTCGGAAAAAACTTTGCAAACGCCCTACTAAGCTATAACTTTGCTGTCTGTATGCACGCCGCTATTTCCCCATATCGCCCCGTTGTATCTCGCCCCATAGCGAGTAGGTGCTTCTTTAGGCCCTGCGCCTACATAGCTTCTTTGTAAGGAGTGGTACGTCGTTGGTACGTCCGCCTTGTTTGTTTCTTTCATAGCTTTATTTTCCCCCTATCTTTTTAGTGTATCTTTTCAAGTATTTCGAGCCTTCCGCTGCTCGGAGGTCTTCGGTAGATTTCCTCGCTTGGCAGTCTTTGAAATGCCTATATCTTTTATCATAACAAAATACATGGAAGTACAAATAATGGAAGCCAGTGTGGTGCATGTAGGCTATGCACCCCGCATTTGCGAGATGATGGAAATAGCCGCTAAGGAGCGCGGCACGGGCATCGCCAAGCGCGAACCGACCTACATTCAAAACAAAATGCTAGAGGGCAAGGCGGTGATAGCCCTACGTGCCGACGAAGTAGTGGGTTTCTGCTACATAGAGTCATGGGGGCATGGTAAATATGTAGCCAACTCGGGGCTAGTGGTGCATAGCGAAATGCGCAAAACGGGTTTGGCGCGAACTATCAAAAAGAAAATCTTTGAGCTATCGCGTAAAAAATATCCCGATGCGAAAATTTTTGGCATTACTACCAGCCTTGCCGTCATGAAAATCAATTCCGATTTGGGCTATCGCCCCGTTACATTTTCGGAACTTACTACCGACGAGCAGTTCTGGAAAGGCTGCGCAAGCTGCAAAAATTACGACATCCTCAATCGTACACAGCGCGCACACTGCCTGTGTACCGGTATGTTGTTCGACCCTGAAAAGCACGCGCCGGCCGTCAATCAGCCAGTGGAAAAAGAGAAACGCTGGCAGCGATTTCTTAAATTTTTTCAGCTTAAATCATTCAAAATCAAAAAAATAGCAGAACCTGTATGAAAGAACGCGTAGTACTTGCTTTCAGCGGTGGACTCGATACGTCTTACTGCGTACAATATCTGAGACACGAAAAGAACCTCGAAGTCCACGCCGTGTTGGTCAACACCGGTGGCTTCACAGCCGAAGAACTCGCGCACGGAGAGCAGCGTGCGTATGCG
>CAYUJH010000029.1:0-806 GCA_964444995.1 uncultured Roseobacteraceae bacterium
ATATTCTCGTTGATAGCCTCCAAGCGTGCGGTGTAGTCGCTGTAGCTAGTGCCCTTTTCGAGTTCGAGTGCAAGGTTCTCGTCGGAAGCCTCGATAGTTTCGATGATAGCGCCCACCTCGTCCATCTTCGTAGCGATTTGCTCGTTGAGTTTTTCGGAGTTTTCTAGCTCGGCGCGCAGCAGATCGCGTTCTTCGCTCAATTTGGAGTAGTCACTTTTCGGGACGCAACTTGCGGTAAGGCCTGCGAGCAGTACAAAAACAAGAAATTTTTTCATAAGTTCTAAATAAAAAGGTGAAAATTAAAGGATTGTTGTTGTTTGAGGCATAGGCGCAGCAGCGTGTAGTGCGTCTAGTTGCTCCCTAAATGTACGGATATTTTAAAAAAAAGCCTGTATCTTTTTGCAAAAATACAGGCTTTCGTGCTGACTTGGTTGACGTTAAGGTTTACTTTTACTTACTTGGCGTCTTCCTTTTTTTCCTGTTTTTCAGCGCGGTAGCGTTCGTTGAGTGCGTCGAGCACGTCGCGGGTAATATCGAGGCCCTCTTGGGCGAGCCAGAAGGTAGTGCTTCGGGCGGTGTAGTTCAAAATTACATCGTAGCGCCCGTCGGCATTGTATTCCTTCAGATACGCTTGTATGTTATCGTATAGCTTCTCGTTGAGCACCGATTCTTCCTCCATCAGGCCGGCGGAAATAGTCTGGCTGTATTTCTGTAGGTCTTGCTGCTGCCCCATCAAATCCTCTTCGGTGGCGCGCACCTCGTTTTGCGACATCAGACCGGCTTGTGCCCTGCGCTGAAAGCTCACC
>CAYUJH010000029.1:816-12217 GCA_964444995.1 uncultured Roseobacteraceae bacterium
CACCATGTCTTGTTCTAGTTTGCGGCCGCGCTGCTCGATTTTCTTTTGCGCCTGCTCGCGTTTTACGCGGAAGTCTTTGGAAAGGTCGTCGTAGAGTTCGTAGTATTCAAAGAGACTATCCATATTGATGTAGGCAATTGAAGCCGTTTTACCCGTCATCTCTGCCCGCTCCGGCGATGCTGTGGAAGCGGAAGGCGTGCTCGGTTTGCCGGAGGAAAAGTGCAATACGTATAAGCCTATGACCAATAAGAACAAAATTGCATGGAGTAGGTACGGTAAATTTTTCACGACAGGTTCTCGGTTGTTTTAATGAAGTATAAATACGGTGTACAGCTTGGGGACTTTCTTACGCACCTGCTTTTTGGTGAGTGCTGTCCCCGCGTGCGGGTTTCGCACGATTTTCAAGGCGCAAATATAGCACGATTTGTATCATTTGAAGATTGGCAGGCGTTGATTTCTCTGAATTTTAAGGATTTACTGGCAAGTTTACCTGCGCAGTGCTTAGTCCTGCTCGTCGTCGGAATAGCTCTTTTTTTTCTTTTCGAGGCGTTTGCCTTCTACTACCACCACAATTTCACCTTTTACGGTCTTTTGCCCAAAGTGCGTGTGCAGTTCGGCGAGCGTACCCCGCGCATTTTCTTCGTGCAGTTTGGAGAGTTCGCGGCAGACACACGCTTGGCGGTCGTCGCCGAGTACGGCGGCGAGTTGCTCGAGCGTTTTCAGCAGCCGGTGCGGCGACTCGTACAAGATAAATGTGCGCGTTTCGTCGGCGAGGGCTTGTAGGCGTGTCTGTCGGCCTTTTTTGTGGGGCAAAAAGCCTTCAAACACAAAGCGGTCGGCGGGTAGGCCGGCATTGACGAGGGCTGGCACAAAAGCAGTAGGCCCTGGGAGCGTTTCGACCACTACGCCGGCCTGCACACAGGCGCGCACGAGCAGAAAGCCCGGGTCGGAGACTACGGGCGTGCCCGCGTCGGAGACCAACGCCATGACCTCGCCCTGCTGCAAGCGCGCAATGAGGGGCGGCAACGTGTGGTGCTCGTTGAAGGCGTGGTGGCTTTGCAGCGGCTTGCTGATTTGGTAGTGCTTGAGCAGGAAACCCGCTTGCCGCGTATCTTCGGCCAAAATGGTATCCACTTCCTTTAACACGCGCAGGGCGCGCAGGGTGATGTCTTCCAGATTACCGATAGGCGTGGGGACGATGTATAGCTGCGTAGTATGGCGTGTTTCCATAGGCGAAACGCACGAGGCGTGCTGAAGCGCGAGTGCGCAGAGCCTCCCCTGATACGCTATTTGTTGATTTTAATTTTTTGCAAGATGCTTTCGATGATTTGCCGCGTGGTGATGCCGTCGGCTTCTGCCTCGTAGTTGAGCAGAATACGGTGGTTAAACACGTCGTAGGCGATTTCTTTGATGTCTTCGGGCAGTACGTAGTCGCGGCCCTCGAAGAAGGCAACAGCTTTGGCAGCGCGGTGCAGGTTGATGCTTGCGCGGGGCGAGGCACCGAACTGAATGTATTGCTGTTCGTCTTTCAAGCCGTAGTCGGCGGGGCGGCGCGTGGCAAATACAAGTTCTATGATATACGCTTCGAGCGCTTCGCTCATGCGCACGCCGTTGATGGCATCGCGTATGGTAAAAATATCGTCTTTGGTCAAGATTTGCCGAATCTGTGCCGAAAAGGTCATGTTCGACATGCGGCGCATAACCTCCAACTCGGAGGCCTTGTCGGGATAGTCGATAAAGACCTTGAGCATGAACCGGTCCACCTGTGCTTCGGGTAGCGGGTAGGTACCTTCTTGCTCTACGGGGTTTTGTGTGGCAAGTACCAAGAAGGGCTTATCAAGTTTAAACGTTGTGTCGCCAATGGTTACCTGCTTTTCTTGCATGGCTTCGAGCAAGGCCGACTGCACTTTGGCTGGCGAGCGGTTTACCTCGTCGGCGAGAATCATGTTGGCAAACACGGGACCTTTCTTTACCTCAAACTTGCCCTGCCCTTGGTTATAAATCATCGTACCGATGAGGTCGGCGGGGAGCAAATCGGGGGTAAACTGAATCCGCTGGAAGTCGAGGTGCAGGACTTGCGCAAGGGTATTTACCGTCAGGGTTTTGGCTAAGCCGGGCACCCCTTCGAGCAGAACGTGGCCATTGGTAAACAAGCCGATAAGCAGGCGGTTGACCATGTGCTGTTGCCCAACGACTACCTTACCTACCTCGCTGATTACCTCTTGTATTTTGTGATGAAGAGCTTCGTGGTGCTCTCTGTTGTGCTGTTCCGTCATTGCGTTGTGTTTTCGCTCTATGTGTGTACGTATTTGTAGGGGAATAATTCCTTTTGGGGGCAGTGTTTCTCTGCGGGCCGAGTGCAGCGCAGCGCAGCCAAACAAAAATATACCTTTGCGAGCCTATTAAATTCTGGCTAAAACCCTTTTAGTATCTTTTAACAGCGTTGTAGAGTAGCTTAACGTATTTCTGGATTATTGTTGATAAAAAGCCCTCGGTCGCCGCGCGAGGAAACGGAGTACTCGAACTGAAAGACGATGTTTCGGTACAAGACGATGTCGATGCCAATGCCCGCACCACCGATAGGTCGGTTGCTCAGGGCGCGATTGTCGTCGGTTACAAAGCTATTGTGCAGGTAGCCTCCGTCGGCGTAGAGTTTGGGATATACTGCCACGTCGCCGCGCACCAGTTGGGGGATAGGGATGAGCTTAGAAAAATCGAACCCGCGGTCGAGCAGTTGCCAGCGCAGCGTATTGCGCCACACAAAGGCGTGTTGCCCCTCCACCACAAAGTTATCCAGCCCACGTATTAGGTTGTTTTGGTAGCCGAGTGCCCGAAATTCTGCGTAGGGCTGCCGCCGTGGGAAGGATATTTTCCCACTAAGTAGGGTGGAAAAATAGAGGGAGTGGCCTACATCGAAAAACTTTGCGAGTGTCCAATCGGTGCGCGTCAGGTTCAATTCGTTGAAAATGCCTAGCCCCAGCTGTTGCACCCCGAACGAAAGATAGTGCCCACGCAGGGGGTAGCGGGCTAGGTCGCGGCGGTCGTAGGTAAATTGGTAGTTGAAGGCCATGTAGCGCAGGCTGTTGCGTCCGTCGAGGAAGTAGTCGGGGTTGAGTTGCGGGACGGTATCGTTTACGAACGTGCTCCGAAAGCTCATTCCCCAGTGGTGCGAGGTGTAGAACTTGTTGCGCCTGCCCACGTGTAGCCCGGCATGGTAGCGCCGTACAAGCACGTTGTCAGGGTCGTTTACTTCCACAAATTTGTGCCGTTGGGTAATGTACGATACGGCGTTGTTGTCTTCGTAGCTTGCCATTAGGGCAAGGCTCGTGCGCTGTTTTTGGTCTATAAACGGAACGTTGAACCGCATAGAAAGCCTGCGCACAAAGCCGAGTTGCGCCGTTAGGCTAAGGCTTTTACGGCTGCCGCCTATGTTTTGCTGTTTGTAATTTAGGCCGTAGTTTACGCGGCTCAGGTCGCCGCCACGGTTATTCCACCATTCGCTAAACGAGCGGTCGGCTGGTTCTAAAATTGGGCGGGGCCATACAAACCAACGCTCGGCAAGGCTAATGTTGAGTTCGATGGTATCGGGTGGGGCCACGAGGGAAGCGCGTACCTCCACCCGGTTAAACAGATTGGTGTTGAACAGCTTCTCTCTTTCTAAGCGCAGCAGGCTATCCAAGGCATGGCTGGCAATCCGTGTGCCGGGGCGGTACGCCAATTCGCGGGTAATGCTGCGTTCTTTCGTTACTTTGTTGCCATAGAAGTGTATAGCGCGAATGTACAAACTATCGGTCGTGTAAGCTGGCTGCTGTGCGCATACCGATACGCCGCCCACGCATACGAGCGCGAAAGCAAGCAGTGCGCCAAATCGTATGCTTTTCACTGCCACGCGCACAATACACAAAAGAGCCTTAGCGGGGTTCAAACGAAGTAGCTGCTGAAAAAGGTTGAAAGAGGTTACAAGAGAGGCGAACTCCCAATATAGGTGCG
Organism: uncultured Roseobacteraceae bacterium; assembly: GCA_964444995.1. GTDB lineage: Bacteria > Bacteroidota > Bacteroidia > Cytophagales > Flammeovirgaceae > CAYUJH01. Next base: position 4,807 of record CAYUJH010000029.1, read on the forward strand.
CTAGATAGATAAGATATTAACCATTTTGATAAGATCTTTATTGAAGGGTTTCTTTTTGTTGATAGCATCGTAGAAAGGCGTATAAACCACTTGGTCGTTTACGATGCCCACCATAATGTTGCTTTCTCCTTCGATAAGCGCTTCTACGGCGGCCAGGCCAAGGCGGCTACCTAAGATGCGGTCGGCAGCGGTAGGACCTCCGCCGCGCTGCACATGCCCAAGCGTAGTTACGCGGATATCCATGTGGGGTAGTTTTTCCTTCACCTTTACGGAAATATAGTGGGCATTGCCTAGCTCTTCGCCCTCTGCCACCACAATAATGGCCGATGTTTTCGAGCGGCTGCGGTCGGCATAGAGCGTTTCTATGACGCTTTCTATGCTGTCAGGGTTTTCGGGGACGAGCACCATTTCGGCACCGCCGCCAATGCCGGTTTGTATGGCAATGTAGCCCGAGTCGCGCCCCATGACCTCAATAAAAAACACGCGGTCGTGCGAGTCGGCCGTGTCGCGGATTTTGTCCACGGCATCGAGCGCAGTATTTACGGCCGTATCGAAACCAATGGTATAATCGGTACCGTAGAGGTCGTTGTCAATCGTGCCGGGTGCGCCCACAGTAGGGATACCAAATTCGCGGTGAAAAATCTCTGCGCCGGTAAATGTGCCGTCGCCGCCAATAGCAACGAGTCCTTCAATACCATTGGCTTTGATTTGGTCGGCAGCTTTTTTTCGGCCAATCGCTGTGCGAAACTCCTCGGAGCGCGCCGACTTGAGGATAGTGCCTCCCAGCTGAATGATATTGCTCACCGAGCGAGATTCGAGGGGGATGAAGTCTCCGTCAATCATTCCCTTGTATCCTCTCACGATGCCTACCACTTCCAAACCGTGGTAAATCGCACCACGCACTACGGCGCGTATGCCTGCGTTCATGCCCGGAGAATCTCCGCCGGAGGTAAAAACAGCTATCTTTTTCATCGTTACAAACGTTTATCCTTAGTTTATTTTATGATACGAAAATAGTAATTAATCGCCTATTCCCCACCGGGCAGTCCATTTATCGTGGAAACCTTTGGCCAAGCGAGGGATATGCCCAACGAATAATCCTCTGAAAATTACCTAAAAATCAGGTAAAAACTAGCACCTGCCTCCGAGTTTATACACCTAGAGTGTATAGCTGTATCACGCCTACGGGCTTGCCGTCCTCGGCCACAATGAGCGAGGCAATCCGATGCTGCATGAGCAATTCCTCGGCTTCGGTGAGTTTGGCAGTGGGCGCAATTGTTTTTGGGTTGGCCGTCATGAGTTCGGCGGCAGTTTTTTCGGTGAGTTCTGCAAACTTTTCCCAGGCGCGGCGGAGGTCGCCGTCGGTAATTACGCCCACTACTGCGCCGTGGCGTACTACGATGGCAAGGCCGAGCTTGCCCCGTGTCATGGCAAGCACCAGCTCGCGAAAAGAGACCTCCTCGGTAACGCACGGCAGTGCCTCGGTGCGCATCACGTCGCGCACTTTGGTAAGCAGTTTACGCCCAAGGCTGCCGCCGGGGTGAAAAAGGGCAAAGTCTTGCGGTTCGAAGCCGCGAACCTCCATGAGGGCTACGGCGAGCGCGTCGCCCATCGCGAGGGTGGCTGTGGTAGAGGAGGTAGGCGCCAAACGGAGCGGGCAGGCTTCTTCGGCTACGCCCACATTGAGCCAAAGGTCTGCATTATCTACCAAGGTAGAGCGTTTTTTCCCACAAAGAGCCACAAAGGCATTCTCGTTGCGTTTCAGGGCCGGAATTAGCCGGATAAGCTCTTCGGTTTCGCCCGAATTGGAAATGCCCAAAAATACATCGGCGGGGGTAATCATGCCCAAATCGCCGTGGAAGGCTTCGGCAGGGTGCATAAAGAAAGAGGGCGTACCCGTGCTGGCAAGCGTGGCGGCAATCTTTTTGCCTACCAACCCCGACTTGCCCATGCCGCAGACCACTACCCTGCCTGTGCAGCGTACAATCAGCTGCACGACGTGGTAAAAATCGTCGGTGAGTTGCTCGGAGAGGGCAGCCACGGCTTGGGCTTCGGTGCGAAACACGCGCCGAGCGATGTCGGTAATTTGTTCTTTGGAGTGGCTAGAAACAATTTTCATACGCAGCGTAGGGTTTGAAAGCCTGCAAAGATACAGTTTTTTTCCCCACAGTTGCGGTTGCTATGCCGTTTGCGGCACAGACGCACTTACGGCATCAGGCGTTTGGCTATCAGGCTATCCACCAAGAAGGCAAAGGCTTGTGGTTTTTGGGTTCGCCAATTTACAAGGTCGAGGTGCCCGCCGAAGTTTATGTACCAATCTATGTTGTACTTTTTCCATTCTTCCACCACGAAGTCCCGAAAGTTGATAGCCGCTATCCAGCCCTCTTCCACCTCCTCGAACCACTCTTCGTAGTAGCAGTCGTCCGAGCCATGAAAATTGAACACATTTTCCCCAATAAGGATAAATTTGCGGATGCCCACCCGCAAGAGGCGGTCAATAATTTTGCGTTTCAGGTGCATGATGTCGTTGTGGAGTGTATCGTTCCACTCGCCAAACAGCTCGATAATCGCTACGCCGAGGTCGTAGTCGGCATACAGAATTTTAAGATACAGCGTTTCGGAGCCTATATAGTCCCACGAAGGGTGTATGTAATAGCCGTAGATGTCGTTATCATACGCCTGATAGTTGGTAACATGTCCGTAAAAAGGAGACAGGGCGTCGTCGCAGGCGCGGTAGTATTTCTCCCAGCGGTAGAAAGGTTCTAATTGGTGCATGATACGTAGGTAAATAGCCTGACAGCCCTTATACGGCGAAGGGCTGTCGTACATAGTTCGTTTGAATATTGCTTTTAAAAGATACCAGAGCACCGATTTGTTTGCGAAACACAACCTTTTTGTGGAACTTCGGCACTAGATGCGAAAGGTACGTTACCTCCTGTAAATGCGCGTATTATTTAAGATTCTCTCACAGTATATAAATCTTGTTATAACATGGAATATCCCGAAATTAAAACGGTCAGTATATTAGGATGCGGGTGGTTGGGCTTGGCCCTTGGCGAGCATCTCGTACGAAAGGGCTTCACGGTAAAGGGCAGTGTACGCACCGAAGACCACAAGGCCGCCCTAGAAGCGGTAGGTATTGCCCCTTACGTAATCCGTTTGCTGCCCAAAGCAGAAGGCGACCCGCTTTCCGAGTTCCTAGACGCTGACTTGCTCGTTATCAGCATCCCGCCCGCCAACTCGCCCGACGACATGGAAACACGCCATGCTGCACAGATTGAAGAAGTGAAAAATGAAGTAGAAAAATTACCCATCAGCAAGGTCATCTACATCAGCTCCACGTCGGTGTATCCCGATGTAAATGGGAAGGTGAACGAAAACAGCGACACGGCGAAAGACCGCCAAGCCAAGCGTATCTTACTCGCCGAAGCCGAGTTACGCATCAAGACGCAGCTCGACGCAACTATCCTGCGCTGCGGCGGACTAATGGGCTACGACCGCATCCCCGGTAAATACTTTGCCGGTAAGGAAATTGATACAGGACATATCCCGGTCAACTTCGTCTTCCGCGACGACGTGGTGCATCTCATCGAGCACATCATCCTGAAAAACGACGACGACGTGTGGAACAAAGTATTCAACGTGGTAGCACCTTTGCACCCTACGCGCAAGGAAATTTACCTGCAAAATGCGGCGGAATACGGTTTTGCGCCCCCTATCTTTTTGCCGAATACATCTAAACGGTGGAAAATTGTAGATGCCTCAAAAATTACGACCAAAGCGGGCTATGATTACAAATTTCCCGACCCTATGGAGTTTGAATATACGCCTCCGGCTAACTAGCTGGAGCGTATAAACAAGAAAGGCTGCCCCCAGAGGCAGCCTTTTTCTTTAGGCAACGTACCTAAGGAACATGTGTAGTAGTTTTAATAGGAGTGGGTTGCGGCTCGTTAGAGAGCGGAGAATTTTCTTGCTTTTTCGTAGCAACATCGAAGGCTACAAACGCCAACATGCTCATAATGACGCACAGGGCAATTGCTTTTTTGAGAACCATCGTAGAATGCATAACTGTTAATTTTCGTGCAAAAAAAAGAATTTTATATAAAAATTCCAACAATTTCTTTACTTTTTTCGGAAAAACACATTGATTGGCACACCCTCGAAGCCAAAATGCTCCCGTATTTTATTTTCGATAAAGCGCGTGTAAGCCTCTTTGATGTGGTTAGGGTGATTGCAGAAAAAGGCAAACGAGGGGGTGTATGTAGGCAGCTGCGTAATGTACTTAATTTTGATGTATTTCCCTCGATAGGCAGGGGGCGGCGTGCGCTCAATCTCTTGGAGCAGCACCTCGTTAAGCGCGGAGGTAGGCACTTTTTTCACCCGCTCTTCCACAATTTCTATCGCCCGCTCCATCACTTTGAGCACGCGCTGCTTTTCGAGAACAGAGGCAAAAATAATGGGAATGTAGCTGGCAAACGGAATACGCGCCCGTATCTCGCGCTCATAGTCGCGTGCCGTGTTGCTGTCTTTTTCTATCAAGTCCCATTTATTGACCATAATCAGGATGCCTTTGCGATTTTTATCGGCAAGGTGTAGTATGTTAAGGTCTTGAGCCTCAATGCCGCGTGTGGCATCGAGTACGAGTACGCACACATCGGTATTTTCAATGGCTTTGATGGCCCGTAGTACCGAGTAAAACTCGATGTTTTCGCGCACACGTGCTTTGCGACGTATGCCGGCCGTATCGGTAAGGATAAAATTTTTGCCAAAGGCAGTGTAGTGCGCATCTACCGAGTCGCGGGTAGTGCCGGCAATGTCGGTAACGATGCTGCGCTCTTGGCTGAGTAATAAGTTGACGAGCGACGACTTGCCCACATTCGGCCGCCCTACAATGGCAATCCGAGGGATGGCAGGCGCCGTTTCTTCTTCGATAAGCGGCATGTCCTTCACCACTTCGTCGAGCAGGTCGCCCGTGCCCGAGCCATTCGCCGACGAGATAGGATAGACCTCGCTGCGGAAGCCGAGCTGGTAAAATTCTGCTGCCTGCTGCTGCTTTTCGGAGGTGTCGGCCTTATTGGCGACCACAAGCACGGGCTTTTTCGATTGGCGCAGCACGTTGGCAAAGTCCTCGTCGAGGGCGGTCAGGCCGGTCAGGCAGTCCACCATAAACAAAACGACCGAGGCTTCTTCTACGGCGATGCTTACCTGCTCGCGGATGGCTTCTTCAAACACATCCTCGGAGCCTACCACGTACCCGCCGGTATCTATGACCGTGAATTTTTTGCCGTTCCACACCGCGTCGCCGTAGTGCCGGTCGCGGGTTACGCCGCTCTCGTCGTGCATGATTGCATCACGCGCTTCGACGAGCCTATTAAATAAGGTGGATTTACCCACGTTGGGTCGGCCCACAATTGCTACAATATTTCCCATAATATAAAGATGCCTAGTATGTACGTGTGAATGCTTTCTTGTTTTGCGGCGCACGGCTGCTAAACGAGCACACACCCAATGAAGGCGCAAATATACCACAGTTTCGCCGTATTATGCGTCAATGCCTTTTGCTGCGGTCGGTTTGCGCCTTCTTAGGCAGTCTATTTACCACTGTATCAGCGCACTGGCCCACGTAAAACCGCTACCAAAGGCCGCCAAACACACAAGGCTTCCTTCTTTAATTTTACCGGCTTCTATCGCCTCGCAGATGCCAATAGGTACTGAGGCGGCGGTAGTGTTTCCATATTTTTGAATGGTATTATGGATTTTTTCGTCGGGGAGGTTCATTTTTTTCTGGATGAACTGCGAGATGCGCAAATTGGCTTGGTGCGGGATGAGCACGTCGATGTCGTCCACGGTTTTGCCGTTATGTGCGAGGGCTTCGTGGATGACCTCTTCGAACCGCACCACGGCGTTTTTGAACACGAACTGCCCGTTCATTACCGGGTAAAACGAGCCGCCGGGCAGAGTCATATCGGGATGGAAACGCTCGGCCTTGCTGAAACCGGGGTCTAAAATAGCCAGCTCTTCGGCGTATTGCCCTTCGCTGTGTAGGTGTGTAGAAAGGATACCTTTCGGCGCGTCGGTTGCTGAGATAACTGCCGCTCCTGCCCCGTCGCCAAAAATGACGGAGACGTGCCGGCCGTGGTCGGAGTAGTCGAGCCCGACGGAGTGCACTTCCGAGCCTACCAATAAGATGTGGCGGTACATGCCCGTTTTGATGTACTGCTCGGCAATGGAAAGGCCATAGACGAAGCCCGAGCACTGCGCCCGCACATCTATCGCGCCGATGTTGCCAAAGCCGAGGGTACGCTGCAAGAGTACGCCCGAGCCGGGGAACACGTAGTCGGGGCTGAGTGTGGCATAGACGATCAGGTCAATATCCTTGGGGGTGAGCCCTGCCGCGTCGAGTGCGCGTTGGGCAGCTTTGGCAGCCATTACATAGTTTTTGTCTTCCGAAACATCGGCATAGCGGCGTTCTTTGATGCCGGTGCGCTCTTGAATCCACGCATCGGTGGTGTTCATGCGCTGCGATAGGTCGTCGTTGGTTACTACGTTGTCGGGTACGTAGTATCCCATTCCAGAGATAAAAGCGTTTTTCATGTGTTGTCCGTTTTTTATGAAACTCTACTGTGAGCACCCAAAAAGTTGGTAACAGATGCTGTTAAGAGCAAATATACGGCGGACACACACACTTTTGCGACAAATAGCGCGGAATTGTGTGGTTTGAGGGGATATGTCTGCAGATTTGTAGGCTAGTCCACGTTTTTCTGGCTTGCCTTAAAGAGGATTTGTTTCTCTTCGGCGGTGAGTTTCTCGTAGCCCGACTCGGATATTTTATCGAGAATGGCATCAATGATTTCCTGATTTAGGGCATCTTGCTTGCGGGCGGCGGCACTTCTTTTCTTGGTACCTCCGGAGGCTTCTACCTTCGACTTGCGGTGCGTTACCTTCATCTTAGGCTTGGGCTTGAACAGGCTGTTCAACGCATCGAGTACGCGCCATACGCCCAAACTCCAGTCGTCGTTTTTGCCCAGCTGGCGCACAAAAAAGTAGCCAATCGCGATACCGCCAAGGTGAGCAATATTCCCTCCTACGTTGTAAGAACCTAACCCAATGACAGAAAGAAATACATATACGGCGGCGATGTATTTGATGCGCACAGGTCCAAAAAAGAGCAGGTGCATCCTATATTCGGGGGCAATCGTCGCCGCGCCTACCACTAGGGCATACACGCCGCCCGAAGCACCGACCATGCCGATACCCGGATTTTCGATAAGCGCAGGGATGGTGTTGTATAAAATCAGATAAAGCAGACCGCCCGTAATGCCACCAAGCAGATAGAGGGCTACTAAGCGTCGGCTGCCTAAAAACTCTTGGAAAATCACCCCAAACCAATACATAATGAGCATATTGACGA